>CADCQC010000267.1 GCA_902803455.1 uncultured Prevotellaceae bacterium | reverse complement strand
TCAATACAAAGGTGGATGACTGCTTGGGAGCGGCCATGCAAGGTGCCGTGCTGGTATCTCCTTCCATCTCTCCCGGAGAAAAGGCCGTGATGCGCGCAGCCTTCGACAGAGGATTCCCATTGATCATCTTGCAGGAAAATGGCTTCTCCGATTTGGCCAAGCCTGGCGGCACGCGCATGGAGGCCTGCGCCGAAGGACGCCTGCTGATCCTGGCGCCCTGGGAGCACCACAACGAGCGCACAGCCATCCGGCGTTACCAATGTCTCTCACTGAATGAGATGGCACGACTGATCTGTTCGTATGGTGTTGCCCCATCTTATTAAATCCCAAACCGCCAATCCCCAAAAGATTTAAAAGATTTCCCATTTACTCACCGGTGGAGCATCGGGATGGGCCAACATCGACGGGGATATCCCCAACCGCCCTATCGGATTTTGATGGGAAAGATGACTTTCATGCAGATGTTGCGACCCATGTTGAAGATGCCTCTTTGTTGGGTCACGGGGTTGACGCCGGCATATTTCAACCGGCTCAGATGGTGCTGATAGGCGCGGTTGGTGAGGTTGTCGGCAGTGAGGCTGACGGTACACACCTGACGGTGATGCCAGCGGATGTCGGTGCCGGCAGACAGGTTGAGCAACGTATAGGAGGGCGTGGCAGTCTCCGTCGCATCGGCGGTATAGACATGGTCTTGCCGCAGATAGCATTCCAGACTCATCTTGATGAAGGTGTTGTTGAGCACCCGTCCGTCACGGATCAGGTCATAGCTGAGTTCTGATACCCAGCGGGGTGCTGGCGTGTGGGGAAGGAAACGGCGGTCGGAGGGCTGATGACGCTGACGGGCATCGACGATGGAAAAACTGTTCTCGAAATGCAGCCGTTCGATGGGGTGGATATCGAGAGTGACCTCTCCACCGAGCAGACGGGCATTGCCTTGGGTGAACACATAGGTGGGCAGGTCGTCGGTCAGGATATCGGCTTCGCGCCGGGCGAAGATGTAATTGTCGATGAGGTTGGCAAAGAGATCTATTTTTGCGGATATTGTAGGAGAAGTATAGTCCCATCCGATGTCGGCCTGCCAACTGTATTCCGGACGCAGTGAGCCATTGCCCACCTCGTAGCGGAAGGTGCCTTCATGCTCACCGTTGCTGCCGAGTTCACTCAGGTTGGGTGCGCGGAATCCTCTGGAGAGATTCATCCGCAGGTGCATCTGGCGCCCCATGTCATAGACGGCGCCTATGCTGCCGGTCAGGGCATTAAAAGAGCGGCGGATGGTCGTGAAGCGGTCGTCGAGGGCGAAGGCATGCACATGCCGGTGGTCAAGGCGCAAGCCGCCGGAGAAATTCCAACGGGCATATTGGTAACCGGCGGTGGCATAGCCGCCGATGTCTGCCAGCACATAGTCGGGGATGAGGTATTCCTCGCCTTTGTTGACCGACTGCTGCCACATACCGCCACAACCGGCGTTGAGGCGCAGACCGCTGTCGCTCTTCCAGGCGTAGCGCCCGCTGTAGGTCAGCGTGTGGAGCAGCAGATCGAGTCCGCTCTCGTCGGGGGTCTCCACTTCCTCAAATTCCTCGCGGCGGTTGAGTTGGTAGCCGACGGTCAGCCGAAGCGTCCCATCACCGATATAGAGGGAGTTGTCTGATATTGCCTTGTAGTGATGGATCTGCTGATAGGGAAAACCGTGGCGGTAGGTGGTGAGGTCATGGTGGCTGGCGATGGCTTCTGATGGCTCGCCGTCGATGAGGACCGGTTGGAGGAATGCGCCCGTCGCCTCATCCCGCTCGCCCTCGGTCATCGTGGGAGTGAGATGATAGTAACTCCACTTCAGATGGCTGAAACCCCACTGGCGGTTCAGTCCTGCCATACCGCTGAGGGCACGTTCGGCAAACTGTGTGCCGAGCACCCGTCCGTCGATCTTGCTCTCGTAGGCATGGGCTGCCTTGTCTGAATAACGGAGATTCCACACCCAACCCTGTTGGTTGCCGCCCATGTTGAGGGAGTATGCCCACAGCCCGTTGTTGGTCTGGTATTCACCGGTGACACCGCCCCTGACATGTCCGTTGGGCAGGGTGGGGTAGTCGTGGAAAATCACCACGCCAGCCATGGCGTCGGAACCATACATCAGGGAGGCGGGTCCCTTGAGGATCTCTATGCTTCCCACACTCTGCGCATCGACTTCGATGCCGTGCTCATCGCCCCATTGCTGACCTTCCTGGCGCACACCATCGGCGATGGTGATGATACGGTTGTAGCCGAGGCCGCGGATGACGGGCTTGGAGATGCCGCTGCCGGTGGTGATCTGCGAGAGGCCGGGGCGGCGGGCGATGGCGTCGATGATATTGGTCGATGAGGTGGTCTGAAGATCGTGCTGGCTGATGATGGAGACAGGGGTGGGGGAGTCTTTCATCAACTGGCTGCCGGCGATGCCCGTCACCACCACCTCGTTGATCATGGCGTTGCTCTCCTTCATCGTGAAGTCGGCGCGGCTGGTGGTGGTCAGGTCTATGTTTTGGATGATGGTCTGGTGACCCACGTAACTCACCTGGATGGTGATGGTCTTGTGGGGTAGCGACTCAAAGGTGTAATGCCCTTCGGCATCGGTCATCGTGGCAGACTTGAGTTCTGGGATGTATAAAGTCACGCCCGCCAGCGGTTCACCGTCAATGGCGTCGGTCACCATGCCTTTCAGTTGGCCTGGGATGTATGGCGTGAGGGCTGTTGCTGCCGTACATACGCACGACAGCAACAGACATAGAAAAATGTTTTTTCTCATGCTGTTGGTCGGTGGGATAAGATGGAAAATAGATAATAGATAATGAATAGAAAAATGATATGATCTATTCCATCGGTGGTGCCCGACCGCTCCACTCATACACATGTCCGGCGAAGACAGCGGCCTTCACCCTGCTCTCATGGCTGAGGTGCACCAGAGGCAGCAGACCAATGGTGATGGTGGAGGTAAGGAGGAAAGGCGGGCTCAGAAACTGGCAGAGCACGCAGTTGTCGATGCAACTGTCGACCATGCCGATATGGCTGTGGTTGACGTGGTGCTGGCATTCCTGACAG
>CADCQC010000266.1 GCA_902803455.1 uncultured Prevotellaceae bacterium | reverse complement strand
CCGAGGAAGAGTTTGACGAAGAGGAATATGATCGTCAAGCCGCTCTCAGCAAAGAAGTATCCGACAACGCCCCACAAACAGTTGAGCCTAACGACACTGTCTGGATGAAAGACGAATACGTGCCGGTGACCAGTCTCATCCATACGGTAGAGTTTGACAACTACGAGCATATTTATCAGGCTTATAACAACCCCAAAGATTACTATTTGGCCACCTATCCCACCTTTTCGAAATATGTCGGCGACTCCATCTACGACGAAACCAAGCATTATGAGTTGCGCAACACATTTGCCATAGCCCTGCTCGAAGGATTCAACAAATATGCGAAGGCCGGTCTTAAAGCATTCATCACTCATGATCTGAAACGTTTCACACTACCCGACACCGTCAGCAACCAATCGGTCTACAATCAACAAAACCTCATCGTCGGCGGTCATATCAGCAAGACCCAAGGCAAGACACTTCATTACCATGCACTGGGCAAATTCACCGTTTTAGGAGAGAATGTGGGAGACGTGCAGGTCGATGGAGGTGTAGATGTGAGTTTTCCTTTATTGGGCGATACCGTGCAGTTGGCCGCCAATGGCTTTTTCCATCTCACCGACCCCACTTTTTATTATACCCATTATCACAGCAAACATTTCTGGTGGGACAATAGTGACCTGAAGAAAACGAGCCACACCCGTCTGCAAGGTATTTTTACTTTCCGCCGGACAGAGACCCGTCTGCGCGTGGCTGTCGACAATCTCACCAACTACGCCTATTTCTCTACCGATTATACCCAGTTTATTCAAGACGATAACTACATGCGACTGTTCAACACTGCCCGCCCCCGTCAAAGTGGCGAGAACATCGATATATTAACAGTCTCCTTAAGTCATCATTTCCAATGGCGTCTCTTTCATTTAGGCGCCGAACTGACCTATCAGAAATCAACCCATGACGGCATCATTCCCGTCCCCACGTTCAACGCCTACACCAATCTGTTTCTCAGGTTTAAGATAGCCCATGTGCTTGACTGCGATTTAGGTGCCGACATGAGATTTTTCACGAAGTATAAAGCCCCCGACTTCGTACCCGGCATCTCACAATATGCGATACCAGACAATGCGGACAATCGGGTGGAGGTTGGCAACTACCCCATTATCAATGCATACGCCAACTTCTTCCTCAAGCATGCGAGATTCTTTGTGATGATGAGCCACGTGAATCATTCCAGTGCCGGCAACAATTACTTTCTTACCCCCCACTACCCGATCAATTCACGTATTTTCCGCTTTGGTGTATCGTGGAACTTCTTCAACTGATAGGTTTATCCCCGTTCCTCATCATAAATTCTGTTGAAGACGACTTTCATTTGATCCGGGTGGGCGATCAGTTCACGCAACTCTTTGAGTTTTTCTTCATTGGAAGAGCCAGGCAACCATAATTTGATATATCCATGGATGGAGTATTTGGCATCCATGTGCTGCATGAAGCGCTGCCATTGCTCTTCTCTGCCTTTGTCTGGTTCGTGTGACAATCCAAATTGTATCGTACGCCGGATCACGGTTTCCGGACTCATATCACGGTCTGCTTCGGCCACGATCTTTCCATAGATACTCCTTGGTGCGTGGGATGCCGACGCACGGTGGTCCTCCACCGCCTCGCGCATCACCTGCAATTGCTGTGGTGAGAACCATTTCTGCAACCTGCGGTCGGCAGCCAAGATCTTCCCACTGGTGAGATGATGGATAGCCCTCGGTCCTTCCAGTCCCAAGTCATGATAAGCCGCGATCACATAGACCATATTGGCATCAGCCCCAAATGTCTGTGCCAGTTTCATCGACCGTCTGATCACCTGGGTAACATGCGACAGGTTGTGAGCTTGATCGAAATGATTGTATCTTGGAAGCACGTTCACTTCCACAAATTCCATTAAATCCAGGCTAACTTTTTTATCGGTCATACTTCAAGATTTGAGAAGAACAAAGGTTATGCAAAGATAATGATTTTTGACGTATTACCAAAGAAAACACATTTTCTTTCACCTCTATCATCCATAAATCCCCAAAAATGTTTACTTTTGCATAACCAACATTTCTGGTGATGCAAGATTCCGAAATACGTCTTAATTCTTTCCGCGCATGGTTTTTGGCAGCCCGTCCCAAGACACTGACAGGTGCCGCTGTCCCAGTGATGATCGCCCTCTCTCTGTCATGGAGCGACATGGGTGGCCACCTTCGTTGGTTGCCAGCCATCCTCTGTCTGCTGTTTGCCTTTATCATGCAGATCGACGCCAATTTCATCAATGATTATTTTGATTTCAAGAAAGGCACCGACGACGAGTTCCGTCTGGGTCCGAAACGAGCCTGCGCCCAAGGATGGGTGACACTGGGCAGCATGCGCAAGGCCATCCTCACCACCACGCTGTTGGCCTGTCTTACAGGTCTTCCCCTGATTCTCTATGGTGGATGGTCAATGGTGGCCGTCGGTCTGCTGTGCGTTGTGTTCTGCTTTCTCTACACCACCCATTTATCTTACTTGGGCTTGGGCGACCTGCTCGTATTGGTCTTTTTCGGTCTGGTACCCGTATGCTGTACTTATTATCTTCAAACAGGCCAGGTGACTGGTTTGGCGGTGATCGCCTCATTGGCCTGTGGCCTGGTGATTGACACCCTGTTGGTCGTGAACAACTACCGCGACCGTGACAACGACCGGCGCACTGGCAAGATCACATTGATTGTCAGGATTGGAGAAAGCAACAGCGAACGGCTTTACCTCGCCTTGGGTATCATCGCCTGTCTGTTGGGCATCTGTTTTCTTGTCAACGGGTATCCCTGGGCATTTCTGCTGCCCTTGGTTTATCTGTTGCTTCACATCTTCACCTATCGCCGGATGTTACGGATCAAAAAAGGCAAACAGCTCAATGACATTCTCGGCGAGAATGCCCGGAATATGTTTATTTACGGGTTGTTGACATCCATCGGTCTGCTGATGGGATAAGGATAGCGTAGCGATCACCACGCCTGCGCTATCACAAGGCCTAAATCCGCTCTTCTGTGGTCACCTGGTTAGCCTGATCCTCCACAGGTTCGTTGATGTAATTGAGATAAAGCCATGCCAAGATAGCCAAGAGGATGGCAAAGACCACTGTTTTGATGATGCAGCCAGCCACTTTTTTGATAATGATGAAGGCAACGATGGCAGCGATGACGGCAAAGGCGATATAGGCGATTTGATCAGAACTGAGATCGAGTAATTCCATTCGACAGAAAATTATTTAAACAAGTTTTTGAAATCCTTTGGTATCAGTGCCTCAAACTCCATGCGCTCATGAGTCACCGGATGATAGAAGCACAGCAAGTAAGCGTGTAGACAGAGACGGCGCAAGGGATTGTCACCATTGCCATATTTGACATCCCCACACACGGGATGCCCCATGTCAGCGGCATGCACACGGATCTGGTTCTTCCGACCCGTCTCCAACTTGAACTCCACCAGAGAATGGTCTGTGGTGCGTGCCAAGGTATGGAAATGTGTCACGGCATATTTTCCACCATTGTCAACAGGTGAGGAATAGGTGATGTAGGCTTTATTGTCTTTGAGCCAGTTGGCAATCGTCCCACCATCCGGTTGCACCTCACCCGACAAGACAGCGACATATCGCCGGTCATAGACAATATTATGCCATTCATGTTCCAGGATCTGTTCCGTCTCCATATCCTTGGCATATACCATCAGTCCGCTGGTGTCGCGGTCCAGTCTGTGTACGACATGCGCTCTACATTTCTGATGTGACTTGTGGAAATAATCATCGAGCACCGATTTGACGTTGAGAGAAGAATGTCCTGCCGCCATGGAGAGGATACCTACTTCCTTCTCGACCACCACCAAATAGCGGTCCTCGTATACGATTTTCACATAGCGGCTTTTGAATGTGTCGTTACGTTTCGATTTACTCACCGCCACCTTCATCCCAGGGCGGAGGGGGAAATCAAACTGGGTGACCATTTTTCCGTCTACTTTAATGCCCCGCCCTTGCAGAGTAGCCTTGATTTTTGAGCGGCTCTGTCCCTTGATGGTCTGCATGAGAAATTCCAGCAACGGAGCCTCATGATCTACGACATAATGGTCGTATTCAGGTGATTGATGATAGTTTCTTTTCATACCCGATTATAAAGACTTTCTGCAAAGATAGTGCAAACCGAGAGGAATGCAAAGCAAAATACGAAGTTTTTTGCTTTCATTCCCGAGGTGCAGCCTATCTTCGCTCAAAGAGCAAAGATAATGAAAATCCGATTAAGCGTGTAAAAAGAAAATTAATTTGCTTTTTGCTCACTAAATCAGATTTTTGCAGTACCTTTGCAGGCAAAAAGGGGATGAAGGAGTTTCTTTATTCCCAAAAATCACATTTTTTTATTGATACGAATATGATCACAGTCACCAATCTTGCCATTCAATTTGGCAAACGAACCCTATACAAGGACGTCAACATCAAGTTCACCGCCGGCAATATCTATGGCGTCATCGGCGCCAACGGTGCGGGAAAATCCACACTGCTGAAAGCCATCAGCGGCGAACTGGAGCCCAACAAGGGAACCGTGGAGTTGGGGCCAGGAGAACGTCTGTCCGTGCTCGACCAGGATCACTTCAAATATGACAATTTCACCGTACTTGACACCGTGATGATGGGACACCAGCCTCTATGGCAAAACATGAAAGAGCGCGAGGCGCTCTACATGAAAGCCGACTTCAGCGAAGAGGACGGCAACCGTGTTGCAGAACTGGAGGAGAAATTCGCCGAGATGGACGGCTGGAATGCGGAAAGCAATGCCGCCATGCTGCTGTCCAACTTAGGTATTAAAGAAGTGCTGCACACCAAACTG
This sequence comes from uncultured Prevotellaceae bacterium, assembly GCA_902803455.1. Classification (GTDB taxonomy): domain Bacteria; phylum Bacteroidota; class Bacteroidia; order Bacteroidales; family Bacteroidaceae; genus Prevotella. The sequence continues at coordinate 4,934 of CADCQC010000266.1, read as the reverse complement.
ATGAGTGAATTGTCCAACAACGAGAAAGTGCGCGTGATGCTTGCCAAAGCTCTTTTCGGCAACCCCGACAACCTGTTGCTCGACGAGCCGACCAATGACCTTGACCTCGACACCGTGCAGTGGTTGGAGGAATATCTGAGTAATGTGGAGCAGACCGTGCTGGTGGTCAGCCACGACCGACACTTCCTGGATGCCGTGAGCACCCAGACGGTCGATATCGACTTCGGCAAGGTGACCGTCTTTGCCGGCAACTACTCCTTCTGGTACCAGAGCTCACAACTCGCTCTCCGCCAGGCTCAGAACCAACGTCAGAAAGCCGAGGAGAAACGCAAGGAACTGGAGGAATTCATCCGCCGCTTCTCCGCCAATGTGGCCAAGAGCAAACAGACCACCAGCCGGAAGAAGATGCTTGAGAAACTCAATGTGGAAGAGATCCGCCCGTCGTCACGCAAATACCCAGGCATCATCTTCACGATGGAGCGCGAACCCGGCAACCAAATTCTTGAGGTAGAAGGTCTGAAGGCCACCGACACCGACGGAACAGTGCTCTTTGACAATGTGAGTTTCAACATCGAGAAAGGTCAGAAGACCGTCTTCCTCAGCCATAACCCCAAGGCGATGACCGCCCTTTTCGAGATCATCAACGGCAACCGCCAGGCTGATGCCGGCACCTATAAATGGGGCATCACCATCACCACCGCCTACCTGCCCCTCGACAATACTGAATTCTTCAAGAGCGAACTCAACCTTGTCGACTGGCTCGGACAATTCGGTGTGGGCAACGAGGTGATGATGAAAGGCTATCTCGGACGTATGCTCTTCAGCGGCGAGGAAGTGCTCAAGAAAGTCAACGTACTCAGCGGAGGTGAGAAGATGAGATGTATGATTGCCCGCATGCAACTCAAAAATGCCAACTGTCTCATCCTCGACACCCCCACCAACCACCTCGATCTGGAAAGTATCCAGGCATTCAACAACAACTTGGTAGCATTCAAAGGCAATATCCTGTTCTCCAGTCATGACCATGAGTTTATCCAGACTGTCGCTGACCGCATCATCGAACTGACCCCAGTAGGCACCATCGACAAACTGATGCAATACGACGACTACATCTATGACGATGCCATCAAGGCACAAAAGGCCAAGATGTATGGCGAAGCATGACAAATCTAAAAATAAGAGAAAAATAAAGCGACTTGCCAAGCCTTTTTCAAGTTTGGCAAGTTTTTTGCTGCATGAGAAGAAGAACAAAAACGCTAAAGACATGGAAGAAGAAAACAAAAAAGAGATAGACGAGCTTCAAGAAAATGAGGCCACTCCACAGGAAGAAACCGCAGAAGTCAACGATAAGGAAGCATCAGACAACGTTGATGAGAAACCGCAAGAAGAACCAGCCGCCGCAGAAGAGGAGAAAGATCCTTTGAAGGAGGCACAGAAAAAGATCGACGAGCTCAACGACCGTCTGCTGCGCAAAATAGCAGAGTTTGACAATTACCGCAAGCGCACCGTCAAGGAGAAAGCCGACCTGATCCTCAACGGAAGCGAGAAGACCATCATCAAGATCCTTCCCGTGATTGACGATCTCGAGCGGGCCATTGCCAACAACCAGAAGACAGACGACGTGGAAGCCCTTCGTGAGGGTTTTGACCTGATTTACAAGAAGTTCATCAAAATATTGGAAGGCGAAGGTGTAGAACGCATCGAAACCGAGAACAAGGATTTCAGCACCGACTATCACGAAGCCATCGCCATGGTTCCCGGTATGGGAGACGACAAAAAAGGCAAGGTGATTGACTGTGTTCAGACAGGTTACACCCTCAATGGGAAGGTCATCCGTTTTGCCAAAGTGGCTGTGGGACAATAATAGACAACAATGGCAAACAAGAGAGATTACTACGAGGTACTTGGTGTGAGCAAGGATGCCACCGAAGACGAGATCAAGAAAGCATACCGCAAGATCGCCATCAAATATCACCCCGACCGCAATCCTGACGACAAGAACGCGGAAGAGAAGTTCAAAGAGGCCGCCGAGGCATACGATGTGCTCCACGACCCCCAAAAGCGCCAGCAGTACGACCAGTTTGGTTTTGACGCCCCAGGTGGGTTTGGCGGTTTCAGCAGCGGAGGATTCTCCATGGACGACATCTTCCAGATGTTTGGCAGCGTCTTCGAGGGCGGCGGTTTCGGCGGATTTGGCGGTTTCGGCGGCAGTCGTGGCAACAGCCAACGGAAGTTCCGTGGCGGTGACCTGCGCTTGAAAGTCAAGCTCTCCCTTCAGGAAGTATCCACCGGTGTGACCAAGAAATTCCGTGTGAAGAAAGACGTCACTTGTCCTCACTGCCACGGTAGTGGCGCTGCTGCCGGCAGCGGTGCGGAGACCTGCCCCACCTGTCATGGCAGCGGTTATACCATCCAGACAAAGCAGACGCTTTTCGGGGTGATGCAGACCCAAGGCACCTGCCCCACCTGCCATGGTGAAGGCAAGGTGATCAAAAACAAATGTAAAGAATGCGGCGGTGACGGCGTAGTGAAAGGCGAGGAAGTAGTGGAGATCAACATTCCTGCCGGTGTCGCCGACGGTATGGTACTCACCGCCCAAGGCAAGGGTAACGCCGGTCCCCACAACGGTATCCCCGGAGACATCCAAGTGTTCATCACAGAAGAGTCCAACGACACCTTTGTCCGCCAAGACAGAGACCTGATTTATAATTTGCTGCTCGACTTCCCCACCGCCGCCTTAGGAGGTGAGGTGAAAATCCCGACCATTGACGGCAAGACCCTCAAGATCAATCTGGAACCCGGGACACAGCCCGGCACGACCAAGCGTCTTCGCGGTAAAGGTCTTCCCGCCGTACAAGGTTACGGCTCTGGCAATGGCGACATCATCGTCAACATCAGCGTGTATGTGCCCAAGACACTCTCACGCGAAGAAAAAGCGGCATTGGAGACGATGCGGCATAGTGACAATTTCCAGAGCGACAAGAGTACCAAACAAAGCATCTTCAAGAGATTCAAAGATTACTTTAACAATTAGTCGCAAGCCGTTATTCAACAAGCGTTTACCCATCTGACCACGTTCGTTTTCAGATGAACTACCAACAGACCGTCACCTACTTATTCAATAGTACCCCAGTCTTCGAGAAGATTGGGGCTGGTGCGTATAAGGAAGGGTTGTCGACAACGAAAGCACTGGATGAGCATCTGGGACACCCCCACCGCCATTTCAAGACCATCCATGTGGCAGGCACCAATGGCAAAGGATCTGTCTCCCACACTTTGGCAGCCATCCTTCAGGCAGCAGGTCTGAAGGTCGGTCTCTTCACCTCACCCCATCTGGTGGATTTCCGCGAGCGCATCCGTATCAATGGACGGTGTGTCAGCCAACGGTTTGTCATCGATTTTGTAAGTCAGCACCGGTCATTTTTCGAACCCCTCCACCCCTCCTTCTTTGAGTTGACGACAGCCATGGCTTTCGACTATTTTGCCCGTCAGCATGTCGACATCGCCATTATTGAGGTGGGGCTCGGCGGCCGTCTTGACTGCACCAATATCATCACGCCCATCCTCTCCGTCATCACCAACATCAGTTTTGACCACACGCAATTCCTCGGTGACACCTTGTCGAAGATCGCCGGTGAGAAAGCCGGCATCATCAAGCAAGGCGTGCCCGTGGTGATTGGTGAGAGCACCGACGAGACTCGTCCCGTCTTCGAACAAAAAGCAAAAGAGATGAATGCGCCGATCATCTTTGCCGAAGACGATCCCGTTGTCACTGATTCTGAATACCTGCCAGGCGGTGGACGAGTCTACCACCTCACACCTTCCATCACCGATGATCCGCAGAATCCTTGCCACATGAGTACGCTCCGTGGTGAACTGGGCGGAGATTATCAGGAAAAGAACACCAATACCGTGCTGAAAGCCATCAACCAGCTCACCAGCCTCCTCCCTGGCATCACGACCCAGGCAGTGGAACATGCCTTTGCCCACGTCTGCGAAATGACCGGACTGACGGGCCGTTGGCAACAGACTGGCAGTCATCCCACCATTGTCTGCGACACCGGTCATAACGTTGGCGGCTGGCAATATCTTTCCAAACAACTGAAGTCACAACCCTGTCACCGGCTAAAGATGGTTTTCGGAATGGTGGACGACAAAGATATCGATACGGTGATGGACATGCTCCCCACAGATGCCGATTATTATTTCACCAAGGCCAACAACAAGCGCGCCATCAGCGAGCAAGAAGTACTGGCAAAAGGCCTTGCACATGGTCTAAAGGGAACAGCATATCCCACCGTCAGCGCTGCTGTGGATGCAGCCCTTGCAGCATCCACCCCAGAAGACTTCATTTTTATCGGAGGGAGCAGTTATATTGTCGCTGATTATTTGGAGAAAAAGCGCCATTCCTCCTCCCCTTCTGCCGATTAATCTCCACAGGTCCATTCAAAACACACTGCTATTCTGACACCAATCCAGAAGGCCGAATAGGGTTTAATAGTTTTTAACATTTTCAGAAAAACACTTTTTAGATGTTTCTTTTGTAAATGTCGTTTTTTTTGAGTTATTTTGCAGACTACATAGTAACTAAAACCCTATTATTATGAACACAGCAGAAACAGAAAACCTGTGTGGCCTGAGAAGAGAGAACTTCCAGACCACTATCAACGGCAAAGACACCGATTTGTATATTCTTAAGAACAGTCTTGGCAATGAAGTAGCCATTACCAATTATGGTGGCGCCATTGTAGGCATCATGGTACCCGACAGAGACGGCAACATCGCCAACGTCATCCAAGGCTATGACAACATCCAAGACGCCATCAACGCATCACAACCTTATTTGTCGACCCTCATCGGCCGCTTCGGCAACCGCATCTGCCGCGGTCAGTTCCGCCTACGCGGCAAAGACTACCAGTTGGCCATCAACAATG
>CADCQC010000265.1 GCA_902803455.1 uncultured Prevotellaceae bacterium | reverse complement strand
CGATATCCAGTTCAGCGGCATCGGCGGCATCACCACATGGCGCGATGCCCTGGAGTTTATCCAACTCGGTTGCCGCAACGTGCAGGTATGCACCGCCGTGATGGAGTATGGCTATCGCATCATCGATGACCTGATGCTCGGTATGCAGACCTACATGAGCCAACGGGGTGTTGACCGCCTGGAGGATCTGGTGGGTGAGCAGTTGCCCCGCTTCGAACTGCCCTCCAATCTCGACAGAGGAACCATGGTCTATCCCAATATCGACCGTGAAAAGTGCATCGGCTGTGGCCGTTGCCACATCTCATGCCAGGACGGCGGTCATCAGGCCATCACCTTCGACGCTGCCACACGTCAGCCCCGCATCGTCGGCACAAAATGCGTAGGTTGTCACCTCTGCCGCCTCGTATGTCCCACAGGGGCTATCGGCACCACCAAACGGGTGGTCAAAAAGAACAGACCGTCAGAGACAGCCTCCGACAGCAACAGTATGTCTTGGAATTGAGTGCCAAGCGTGAGTGACAATCATCAACAAGCCTCCCCGACACCATCATCATGTCGGGGAGGCTTTGTTTAAGATACCGGTCATTCATCTTCTGACATCATCGGCCGGTCATTCATTTTTTGCATCATCGGCCTGTCATTCTTGGGTGAAGTCATCGATCTCGCTGATGATCTCTTCATATTCATCTTGGTTTTTGAAGTGCATCTTCAGTCCGATGGCACCGCCGAGGACGGCGCAGATGATCAGACAGATCAAGATGGTCAGCCAATTCTCACCCACCTGTAGTTTGTAGAACTCATATCCCAGATAGCCGAGCCAGAGGATACCACTAGGGATGCCGATCTTCAGCCAGTCGTGGTCGAGTTTTTTGGCTTTTGCCATTTCCGTGCGAGCCTTCACCAGGTCTTTCTCCAGGATATGGCTGTTGAGGTGTCGTCCGTTGTAGATGGTGTAGCCGAAGGCGAGGAGCATGAAGGCGCTGGTGACCACCCAGAAATAGATCGACATGCCGGTGAGTTTCACGAAGGCCCAGTAGGAGTAGGGGATCATCAGGATGCAGAGGATGGCCACGAAGGTGTAGCGGCGGCTGATGCCTGAGACGTTACGTTTCATAGAGCGGCGGAAAATCCTGTCATTGACGATGTTCTGTCTTTGGAGTTTATCTTTCAGGATATTCATTTGCTGGCGCATTTCTTCAAAATCATTATTCATGGTTGCGGGTTTTTGCGGGTTTTACATTTTTTTTAATTGCTCTTTGATTCTGAACAGGCGAACGCTGACGTTCTTGGTGGAAATGCCGACGATTTGTCCGATTTCCTCGTAGGAAAGATTTTCGAGCCAGAGGAGTACGATAGCTCTGTCGAAAGGTTTTAGTTTTGATATTCGGTGGTGGAGGATATCCACTTGTTGCGTATCGGCATCATTGTCTTTAAAAAGATTGATGTCCATCGAGAGGGTGGTGGCTGTCGTGCGTCGATTCTTCCGGTCGAGAGTGATGCAGGTGTTGAGCGCCACGCGGTAGATCCAGGTTCTGATGTCGCTCCGGTTTTCGAAGCTGTCGAATCCTTTCCACAGGTTGATGAGTGTCTCTTGGAAGAGGTCGTTCACTTCCTCGCTGTCATTGGAGAACATGTAGCATACCATATAGATGGTGTTTTTATGTTCCGTGACGGTTTGCTCAAATTGTTGTTCTTTCGTTGTCATTGGTTGTTCTGTTCAGATGATTTTACCCGTTAGACGCACAAAATTACGAAAAACTACAGGAAAAATCAATTTTTTTTCTTTCAGGCACTTTTTGTTATGCCTTCGGCCTGATGCAAATGAGAGAATAAAATAAAAAAAGGTGCCTGCACTGGCTCGGTCGAATTGTGTATCAGGGAAATGCGTCTTAGGGGGACTTCTTCAGGGTTGCTGTGGATGGACTGTTTGTGATGAAGGGGTTTCGCTACGCTCCACCCCTCCCTATGGTCTGTTGCCCCTTGGGGCAATGTGCACAAGATGTTGGACAACGAATCATACCAGTCCCCTGGATTCAGCTTGATCTACATCCATGTGCTAGGTGCTCATAGGTGGATAAAATAAAAAAGGCTGATCCTTACTCAGCATGCTTTGCGTGCCTGGTACAGAAGTCGGCTACGCCGAGAAATTAATCAAAAATTAGTTTCAAAAATTAAACAAAAATCAGCCATTGGCGGCAGTTTTAAAACAGCATTCTTTCCTTTTTTCATCCTTTTTGTGAAACGCTTGCGTTTTTTTGCTTCTTTTCTTAACGCCTTGAATGTCAATTATTTACTTTTTTTCTTCCTTTTTTATTTTCTTGTCATTCGCTTGATCTCATCCGTGTGCTTGATGCTCATAGGTGGAT
>CADCQC010000264.1 GCA_902803455.1 uncultured Prevotellaceae bacterium | reverse complement strand
AAGCATCACCACTGAACCCATAGTGTTTTGCCTTATCGAAAAAAGTGGTACTTCCTGCAGTATGGCCAGGAGTAAAAATGACTTCAATCTCACGGCCGCCAAGATCAATCACCTCACCATCGTTAAGATACTTGATCTGCCCCTTGTAGTTACGCATATTGATGGGAACGATAGGCATATCTCCGGCATTCAGGTAGACCTCAGGGAAAGGTCCTACCCCACCCACATGATCACCATGGGCATGGGTAGCCATCATGGTGACAGGTTTGGAAGTGATCTTTGCCACGATCTTGTCCAAGCCAGGTATGTATGTCCCCGCATCTATCAGAAGAGCGCGTTCATTGCCCTCCACGATGTAGAGAGATTCATTATAGACTCGGTGTCCGTTGCCAATCCACGTATGCTCATCAAGCTGGCGGAACACCACCTCATCATCCTGGTAGACCACTTTTCCACGAAGGTCACGACTATTAATACCTGATTCTTGAGCCTCAACCAGATACGGCATCAGGCAAAGCAGCATAGCTGCAAAAAATGTATTTAAGTTCATCATTTTGCAAAAATACATAAATAACAATAAAAACTGATCAATTTATTAGATAAAAAAATGGATAATTGTATGTAAATTTGCAGCCGAATTGCAATCAAGCTATTAAATCAAAAAGAATGTTAGAGAAACTCCTGAGAATCGCAGGCAAGGAAAAGCCCGAAAGGAAAAATGTGGCATTGGTGCTTTCGAGTGGCGGCGCCCGGGGTCTTACGCACATCGGAGCCATCGAGGTGCTCGAAGAGGAAGGCTATCATATCACGTCTCTAGCCGGTTGCAGCATGGGCGCCTTGATCGGTGGAGTCTATGCCGCAGGTAAGTTGGAAGAATTCCGGGAGTGGATGAAAGGCATCGACCGCAAGAAGATGTTGGAGCTGACCGATTTCTCTTTGTCTCTGAACCACATAGTCAAAGGCGACCGCATCATCGAGGCCATTATGGAATTTGTGCCCGATGTAGCTATTGAGGATCTCCCCATCCCCTATTGTGCAGTGGCAACAGACTGGGTATCTGGACGAGAAGTGGTATTCCGCACCGGCAGTCTTTTTGAAGCCATACGCGCCAGTATTTCCCTTCCATCTTTTTATAAGCCAGTGGAGCGCGACGGTATGATCCTCATCGACGGCGGTGTGATCAATCCCATCCCCCTTAACCGTGTGGTACGCCACAAGGATGACCTGCTGATGGGTGTGGATGTCAGCGGACATGACTATAAAGCCCAGGAGAACATGAAGCACGAACTCTCTGAGCGCCGCAAGAGCAGCAGGTCACTGGCCTCACAGATTCTCAACAAGCTGATCCCAGACAACATCGATTTCAATTACTACACGATGCTCTCACGCACCAGTTCGCTGATGATACGTCAGAATGCCAAGCTGATGACTCAGTTGATGAAGCCCGACATCCTTGTTGACATACAGATGAGCCGCTATGGCAGTTTCGATTATGACAAATCCGAGAGACTGATCGCCATCGGCAGGCAGAAAACGCAAAAGGCCATCAGCAATTTCAAGTCGCCATCTCAGCGACGCAAGAAATAAATGAATGAGCGACGCAGACAAAATAATAACTCAAAATAACTCCTCAACAACTACAGACTTATGAAACCATACAAATTTGAACCTTATCTAAAGACCACCATTTGGGGCGGTTATCAGATCGCACCCTTCAAAGGAATCTTTAACGCACAGCCCAATGTGGGCGAAAGTTGGGAGATCAGCGGTGTGCCAGGTCATGAGAGCGTGGCCATCAATCGCGGTCTGGTCAATGATGTCGATGAAGGCTTGACGCTTGTAGAACTGATCGACAAGTACAAAGAACTGCTTGTAGGCAAGAAGATCTATAAGAAATACGGCAACCATTTCCCCCTTCTTGTGAAGTTTATCGATTCCCGTCAGGATCTGTCAGTACAAGTGCATCCCGATGACAAGCTGGCGATGGAGCGTCACGGTTGTGCCGGTAAGACGGAGATGTGGTATATCATCAAAAGCGATGTAGGTTCGAAGATCTATGCTGGTCTCAAAGAAAGCATCACACCGGAGGATTACGAACGTCTGGCAACAGCAGAACCACAAAACGGCCGTTCCCCCATGCAAGACGTGATTGCCACCCATGAGGCCCATGAAGGTGATCTCTACTTCCTGCCAGCCGGTCGTCTACATGCCATCGGCGCCGGAAACTTCCTGGCTGAAATCCAGCAGACCAGCGACATCACCTATCGTGTCTATGACTTT
>CADCQC010000263.1 GCA_902803455.1 uncultured Prevotellaceae bacterium | reverse complement strand
TTTTCAATACCAGAAGGCGAGACGATCATGGCTGTTATCTCACTCGGCTACAGAGCAGAGGAGCCTAATCGACCTGAGAGAAAAGACCTGGATGAGATTTTAAAATTCTTCTGATATGAACTGTAGAAAAAGCACTATCCTCGTCCTTGTACTCCTGTTATGTACGACCATCGCCAGGGCACAACAATATCAGCAGGAGAATGACATCCCTTACACGGAGTCTTCTGATGCCTACGCCCAAGAACGCTGTAAGCTTGACGTATACTACTCCACCGATCTGAAGGAAGCCCCCGTAGTGGTATGGTTTCATGGTGGAGGTATAGAGGGCGGCAACAAACACATCGACCCGCAGTTGAAGAACAGCGGCCTCGTGGTCGTCGCCGCCAACTACCGTCTGCTGCCCAAGGCCCACATCGATGACATACTCGATGATGCCGCCGCAGCAGTAGCCTGGACCTACAAGAACATTGCGAAATATGGTGGCAGCAAGCGTAAGATTTTTGTTGCCGGACACTCCGCCGGAGGCTATCTGCTCGACATGATCGGATTGGACAAGCGCTGGCTCGCCAAGTATGGTGTAGATGCCGACTCGCTGGCCGGCCTCATACCCTTCAGCGGACAGTGCATCACGCACTACAACATCCGCAAGCAGCAAGGCATATCCCCCCTTCAGGCCACTATCGACCAGTATGCCCCGCTCACCTTTGTCAGGCCAGAAGCGCCTCCCATCGTCATCATATCAGGCGACAGAGAAATGGAACTGTTGGGGCGCTATGAAGAGCAAGCCTATTTCTGGCGCATGCTGAAACTCGTGGGTCACAAAGACGTGACGCTTTACGAGATGCAGGGTTACGACCATGGAGCCATGGCTCAACCAGCCTACAAGATACTCAAAGACCATATCAAGCGTATTACCAGCAAGATGACCTATGCCCTACCACAGCCGATAATCAAGACCGAGCAGCAGGCAGAGTATCGTTTTGTCTGGCAACCCGAATACCTCAGGAATAGCGCTCAGATTGATGACGCGAATTCTTCCATTCTCCACTTGGCTGATAAGAATGGCTACTATGACCTCACGTCAGAGACAGGCGCCCTCATCAAAGACCTGCGTGACTTCACCGTTTCCGTCTGGTTCAAGGTCAGTTCAGAAAACCAGCTCGACGGTTACGGACATTTCCTCTTCGCCTTCTCTCAACTCGCAGAGAATAGCGCCCATGAAGGTCCTTACATGGCCATGCGACTGAACGAGCAGCGATTTGAGATCTCCACGGGCGGCTACGAGCATGAGGAAATCATCATGCAGGGAGGCAAGCCCAAACGTAATGGATGGGTTCACGCCCTCTACCGCCAGCAGGGGCACAAGGGTGAGCTGTACCTCGACGGCAAACTCATCGGACGAAACGAAAAGATGCCCATCCTCTCAGAGATATTCCGCGATGCACCATCCAACTGCTGGATAGGCCGTGCACCCTTCCGTGGCGACAAATATCTGACACAAACAGAAGTAGCCGATTTCCGCATCTACAATTATGCTGTCAGCAATCAGGAAATCAATAAGCTGAGGAAATCATCAATCATAAAATAGGAAGCGGTAGAGAGGAAAAGTAATCAGTACGACACAAACACTCAAGAGATATGATGCAGAGAATGTGCACTTTTCTCACAATGTTGGTGATGGCCATCCTCGTCTCCCATGCACAGGAAACCATTTCGCCGCTCGCCTTCCCTTCGGCAGAAGGTTATGGGAAATACACGGTCGGTGGAAGAGCTGGCCGTGTATATGAGGTCACCACCTTAGAGGACTCCGGTCCCGGCAGCCTTCGTGAAGCCATCTCTGCCAGCGGGCCCAGAACAGTCGTTTTCAGGGTTTCCGGCACCATCCGACTTAAAAGTCAGCTGAACATCAAGCATCCATACATCACTATAGCCGGACAGACGGCACCGGGTGACGGTATCTGTCTGAGAGGCTATCCACTCAGTATCAATGCCGACGAGGTGATCATCAGGTATATCCGTGTGCGACTTGGAGACGAGACAGGCACAGAGTCGGATGCCATTAGTGCACGAGGTCATAAAAACATCATCCTTGATCATGTCTCCGCATCATGGAGTGTAGACGAGACCATGTCTATATACCACTGCGACAGCGTCACTGTGCAGTGGTGCATCATATCCGAAAGCCTTTTCAAGTCAAGGCATTCCAAGGGCGCTCACGGATTTGGCGGTATATGGGGTGGCAATTACAGTTCATATCATCACAACCTGATATCCTGCCACTCCAGCCGCAATCCCCGTTTTGCCGGAGGTTCCGGATACGTGGATTTCCGCAACAATGTCATTTATAACTGGGGATACAACAGTGTATACGGTGGCGGAGCACTCCACAAAGACGGCCGTGACCCAAGATTCCTTGTCAGGCATACAGATGTCAACATGGTCAACAACTACTTCAAACCCGGGCCTGCGACCGTTCCTGGTGATGTGCGCCACCGT
>CADCQC010000262.1 GCA_902803455.1 uncultured Prevotellaceae bacterium | reverse complement strand
TGCTTGACGTATTTCTCGACAGCTTGTAGCAGATTGTCTGGCAATTGCTCGCCCAAATCGATGGAGAACATCTCCCCGAATTCGTCATCATCTGGTGCGTAATTCTCCTGATAGTCCATGAAACATTCCTCACACAGGTAATCGTAGACGTGTTGGAAGACGGAAAATTCCGGTGCATAGCCTCCGTTGTCTTCCATCACCTTGGCCATTTCCTGTAGTTGCTTGTCCGTCACTTCCACCTCCATGGTTTTGCGGTCGATGGTCTCATCGGTGTTCACGTTGTAAACCTCGTAGTCTACTGAAAAAGTATTCTTATTCATAGTCATTGATATTTGATAACGGGAGCAAAGTTAGGGCCATGCTGTGTCATTTTGTGGGACAAGAGGAAAAAAGTTTGAAAAAAAATCATTTTTTAATCAACGTGCTGTGAGCAATCTCGGTCCAAGAATTCATTATGGAATCTATCATTTGACGAGGTTCTTTCATTTGCTGCGCACTTTCAGGATAGTCTCCATGATGGCATCGATGATGGTTATTTTTTTTGTTTTTGTAAGCAATACTTGAAAGAAAAGAAGGAAAGGTTGGTGCATTCGACAAAAAATGTTATTTTTGCGGCTGAATGTCCCAATAGCCTTACAGATGGCGATTACCATTGAAAACAATGAGGAAATTCCCACTTTACACACAGCACGACATGATGGATTGCGGTCCCACTTGCCTTCGGATGATAGCCGAATGGTATGGTCGCAAGTTCCCTATTTCCAAACTTCGTGATTATTGCTGTTACACGGTGGAAGGCGTGTCGTTGTTGGGCATAAGCGAGGCAGCCGAGAAAATAGGCATGCATACGCTTGGCGCACAATTCCCCATCAGCAAGTTCCACGATGAATTGCCTTTGCCTTGTATCGTACACTGGAACCAAGAGCATTTTGTAGTGCTTTACCATGTGAGAAAAAAACGGAGTGGTTATGTCTATTATGTGGCAGACCCAAGGGGAAGCCGGTTGGAATTCACCGAGGAAGAATTTGCAAGGAGTTGGCTCTCTTCAAAAGACGATGGTCAAGAGATGGGGGTGGCACTCTTCCTGGAGCCTGCCCCTGAATTCTATGAATGGGATTTGCATGATGAGAAGACGATGAAAAGGAGCAGCATGAGTTTCCTCTTCTCATATTTGAAACCTTATCAGCAACTTATCGTTCAACTCATACTCGGTCTTTTCGTTGGTTCGCTTTTGCAACTTGTGCTGCCTTTCCTCACACAGGCAGTGGTGGATTTCGGTGTCACTAATCAAGACATTTCTTTTATTTATCTGATTTTGACGGCGCAGATTGTTCTTACGTTGAGTATGGCATCTGTGGAATTCATCAGAGGATGGATTTTGCTACATATAGGCTCGCGGCTCAATATCTCGCTCATTTCCGACTACCTTGCCAAAATGATGCGCCTGCCAGTAGCCTATTTCGACACCAAGCAGACAGGCGATATTCTCCAGCGTATCAGTGACCATTCAAGAATACAGTCATTCCTCACCAACACAAGTTTGAACGCCATTTTTTCCATCGTCAACATCATTGTGTTGGGACTGGTAATAGCCATTTATGACTGGCGGGTGTTTCTGGTCTTTTTTATAGGTAGTGCTCTTTATTTGGCATGGGTGAGGCTCTTTATGAAAAAGAGAAGGACACTGGACAACAAAATGTTTGCGCAACACGCCGCCAACCAAAGTAGCGTCGTTCAACTCGTGCAGGGAATGCAGGACATTAAACTTAGCGCATGCGAGCATCAAAAGAGATGGGAGTGGGAACGCATCCAAGCCCGGATATACCAAATATCCGTGAAGGGGCTGGCTCTCTCACAATACCAGTCGTCGGGGGCTATCGTCATCAACCAACTGAAAAACGCCATTATCACGGCGATGGTTGCCACCTTTGTCATCAAAGGACAACTCACCCTTGGCGCCATGCTTGCCATACAATATATCATCGGTCAACTTAACGGACCTGTCAGCCAACTGGTGGAATTTATGAAGAGTTATCAGGATGCCCATCTTAGTTTGGAACGATTGCAGGAGGTCTACACCTTGGATGACGAGGTGGATCCCGACCAGCATCAAATACGCGAAGTCCCCGCTGCGGATATCGTTATTGATCACCTCTCATTCAAATACGACAAATTGGAGGATAAGCCAGTGCTTAACGACATCTGTCTTACCGTGCCCAAGGGAAAGACAACCGCTATTGTAGGACTTAGCGGAAGCGGCAAGACCACTTTGATGAAAATGATTCTCGGATTTTACAGACCTGACAGGGGAAAAGTGGTGGTGGGCAACGCCTCCCTTGATAGTTACAATGTGCGTGAATGGAGGAAACAATGCGGCGTGGTGATGCAAGAGGGATTTATCTTCTCTGACACCATCGCACGAAACATCGCTCCAGGACAAGACCATATCGACCCGGTTCAACTGGCCATGGCGGCAGAGATGGCATGCATAAGGGATTTCGTCGAGACCTTGCCGCTGGGGTTCAACACACGCATAGGTCCGGACGGACACGGGCTAAGCCAAGGGCAGAAACAGAGAATACTCATCGCTAGGGCCATCTATAAGAAACCCAACTACATCTTCCTCGATGAGGCAACCAACGCTCTCGACGCCAACAACGAGGTCGGTGTGATGCGCAATCTGGAAAAATTCCTCGCTGAGCGCACGGCTGTGGTCATCGCACATAGACTCAGCACTGTGAGAAACGCAGACAACATCGTTGTGATGCAGAATGGTGCCATTGTAGAGCAAGGGTCGCATGATGAACTCGTGGCAAGTCGGAGATTGTATTACACTTTAGTGAAAAACCAACTGAATGTTTGACTTATGGCTAAAGAGGAAACGAAAATACCTGAATTGAGAAGTGCTGAAATGCACGACTTGCTCACTTCGCCGCCTAAGGTTATCGTCAGATGGGGAACAACGGCCATTACTGCCGCCATTATCATATTGATGGTGGGTAGTTTTATAGTGAAATATCCAGAAATAGTCACCTGCAAGGTTACTGTCACCACATCCAACCCGCCTGTATGGGTGATGGCGAAATCAACAGGAAAAATCAAGGCCATCTATGCTAAAGACGGGCAGATGATGGCTAAGGATAATATTATTGCTGTGCTTGAAAACACTGCCGAGACCGATGATGTGCTTCAACTGGAATGGTTGGTTAAGAATGTCAGGATCGACGGAAAAGAAATCTTGCTGCTCAGGCAACTCGACAGCAACAGACTTGGGGAGGTTCAGGATGCATATAACATGCTTGTACGGGCTGTCTCTGCATATAACGCCTTCCTTTCCAATAATGTTTATGACCAACAGGTGAAGACCGAGGAAGCACGACTCGCTTCGTATGACAATTACATCGGTTCGATGAAACGGCAACAAGAAATCTCCAAGAACCAGCACTCCTTAAGCGATGCCCACTTGGGACGAGAGCGGGAGATATATGAAAAAGGGCTCATTTCCAAATCGGAGTTCGAGGAGGCGCAGATGTCAAGGCTCAACAGCGATCTGAACACGGAGAAAATCAATTCCTCACTCCATGATGCGGAGGTCGATGTGGCGGAAATCAGAAACACGGTAGGAGAACTGAAGGCGCAAAAAGCCAAAGAGTGGAGCGCACTGACCACCGATGTGGACAACGCACTCAATACCGTGCGTACTGCTATCAGGGAATGGAAACAGAAATATGCATTGGTGAGTCCTATTGACGGTACGCTTTCATACAACGAGTATTGGAAGGTGAATCAAAACGTAACGATGGGAAAGAACGTGTTTTCAATAGTGAGCAACTCGCCAGAAACCATTTTGGGAAAATTGCGTGTCCCTGTGGAAGGGGCTGGTAGAATCAAGCCCGGGCAGAGGGTGAACATCCGACTTGACGGATATCCCTATTTGGAATATGGTTTTCTCATTGGTGAGGTGAAGGACATCTCTTCCATGTATTCAGATGAAAGCGAATACTCAGCAACTGTAAGTTTGAAAAAACCGTTGAAGACTTCTTACAACCATGAGATCAACATGAAGGGAGACTTAAGCGGGACGGCAGAGGTGGTGACTCAAGACCTGAGCCTTGGTGAAAGGTTGCTTTCTCCATTAAGATATATCTACCATCGAAACATCAAAAGACAGTAGTCTTGTTTCTGAATTTCATGGATCGCACTTAAAAGCCATCGGCGTGACATCTTCATCAATGTCACGCCGATGGCTTTGGGTATTCAAAGATATTTCACATTCAAAAAAGAGCGAATCTTTGGTGTGGGTTACATGGGTGTTGGCTCATCTGGAATAATATCTTCTGGAGCGGCATTCTTTTTTGGAGCCTTTCCGCCTTGGATGGCATTCATCTGTTGTGCGTCAAGCACATTCATTTCGTCAAGATTGGTCTTTTTCATTGTTGTTATGGTTAAAGGGGGGTGGCATCATCATCAATTTCTTCTTCTACAGGCTCAGCTTTCTTGAATTTTGGAGCCTTTCCGCCTTGGATGGCGTTCATCTGTTGTGCGTCAAGCACATTCATTTCGTCAAGATTGTTCTTTTTCATTGTTGATATGGTTAAAGGGGTGTTTCTTCATCTTCAATAGGATAAAAATTATTCTTGATCTTTGGAGCCTTTCCTCCTTGGATGGCATTCATCTGTTGCTTGTCTAGTTTTTTGACATCGTTAATGTTTTTTTTCATTTTCAAAAATTTAGGGTTAGTGAATAATAGAAATGTTGCTCTCTTTTCAAACCACGAAAAGTATAGATTGTGGTTTTCGAGTGTAAAGTTACACTAAAATAGTGTGATGTGCAAATGTTTTTTATTAAATCATTATATTTTTAAATGTTATTAACATACTATTGAAAGAAAAACAAGTCTTTTTGCACCAATTTGAAACTTTTGAAAAAATTGTTGCTGTGGTTTATATGGTATTTCGTTTCAAGGTAAATAGATGAGAATTGGCAATACTTGACGGGATACGAATAAACAATTATTGATACCATATAATACCAATTATGCCCTGAAGGCATTCATTTTTGTCCGTACTATTGACAATGATGATTATTATTTGTACTTTTGCCAATGAAAGTGCGATAATAACGAAACAATGTCCAGGCCAGGGCAGGTGAAAACAACCTTTGGGATGACGATAATGACGATTCCTGATGGGATGAAATGCAAGATGTCAATAAAACAACAATCTAATTATGTTTGTATCTGAGATTTCGTTATGGGGCGCAGCCGTTGTTGCGTGTGTAGTGTTTGTAGCGATGATAGCACTTGCCTACTTCGACAGCAAGATGCTGCGTAGAATGTTGGTCATATTCGGAGCCACTGTGGCTCAGATGGCCGTCGTGGTGGCCGTCGTATGGCTAGTCTATCAGACGAATGCGTGGTGGTCCTATTTCCTCTGGTTTCTGCTAGTATTCTTTTTGTCGACGTGCTGGTGCCTGT
>CADCQC010000261.1 GCA_902803455.1 uncultured Prevotellaceae bacterium | reverse complement strand
GTTGGAAGGTGTCCTTGTAGTAAGACACGTAGTAGTTGTAGTTGTTGGGATAGGCGAAAAAGTCGGTGCTGGTGGCAAAAACATACGACGTGCTCAGGTTGGGGGAGGGCAACTGTGCCTGACGGGGATTCTTGATGAGAAATACTTCTTTCTGATTGAAACTCAGACTCTTGCCGAGCTTGTAGCGCAGGTTGGTGTTGGTGTTGCGGTCACCGATGATCTTGATGGGTTTGGAGGCTCGTATACTGCCGTGGTCGGTGGTGAGCAATACCTTGTAGTTGGATTGGGACAGACGACGGAACAGATCTGCCATCACAGAGTGGCGAAACCAACTGAGCGTGATGGAGCGATAGGCTGACTCGTTGTTGGCCAACTCGCGCACCATCTTCGATTCTGTACGCGCATGAGACAGCATGTCGATGAAGTTGATCACCATCACGTTCAGATCATTTTTCTCCAGATTGCGGAACTGCTGCATAAAACTCTCTGCACCGGCTGAGTCGTTGATCTTGTGATAGGAGAATGTGTGGCGTCGGCGGAAACGGTCCAACTGGGTCTGGATCAGAGGCCCTTCGTTCAGGTTCTTGCCTTCTTCCTCATCTTCATCCACCCACAAGTCGGGAAACATCTTGGCGATCTGGTCGGGCATCAGACCGCTGAAAATCGCATTGCGCGCATATTGGGTGGCTGTGGGAAGAATGCTGCAATACATACCTTCCTCGATGTCAAACATGTCGCCGATCTCTTGGGCGAGCACGCGCCATTGGTCATAACGGAAATTGTCTATCACAATGAGAAAGACTTTCTCGCCTTGGTCGAGAAGAGGGAACACCTTGCGCTTGAAGATGTCGGGACTCATCAGCGGACGGTCGATGTTGCCTGGGGCATTCTGAGGCGACACCCACGACAGATAATGGTTTTTGATGTATTTCGTGAAAGCATTGTTGGCGTCTTCTTTCTGCGTGTTGAGCATCTCTGTCATACTGCTGTCAGTACTGCTCAGTTCCAGTTCCCAATGCACCAGCAGACGATAAACCTCCATCCAGTCTTCCAATGTCCGGCAGTCGGATATCTTTGTCGAGATGTTGAGGAAGTTTTGCTGATAACTGCTTTGGGTCACTTCGGTCATGATCTCCTTGCGGTGGATGTTCTTTTTCAATGTCAGGAGGATCTGGTTGGGGTTGACGGGCTTAATCAGGTAGTCGGCAATCTTGGAACCGATGGCTTGGTCCATGATGTTCTCTTCTTCGCTCTTGGTTACCATCACTACTGGTGTGGCTGGAGAGATCTCCTTGATTCGCTGGAGCGTTTCCAGACCCGAGAGACCTGGCATCATCTCATCGAGCAGCACCAGGTCGAACGTCTGCTGACGGCATTGGTCAATGGCATCCGTACCGTTGCTCACCGTCATCACGTCATAGCCTTTCTTCTGTAGGAATAGGATGTGGGCTTTCAGCAGTTCTATCTCGTCGTCAACCCACAGTAATTGTCCGTTGCTCATATCTTAAAATCCTTCTAAATCATAATATTCATCTTCCAGGTCGATCTCTTCCAATTCTTTCTCCTTTTTCTTTGATTTTGTCTTAGAAGTGGACGGCGTGCCTGCGTTGTCGTCATCAAAAGAGATGCCTTCTTCGTCAAGTTGGATGGTCGGGATGTCTTCCGGCAATTCCTTTTTCTTTGACAGGTCTCGCTGGGTGGGTGACGGCTTGCCCTTTTTGTTTTCTGCCTTTTCTGTCTTGGCGTTTTGGGATGGTTGTGATGTCCCTCGTGTGGGCAACTGTATCTCTGTCTGTGTGGCCGCCGGATGGTTGATCACCTGTGGCAGGTCGGGCTGCCGCTTGATCATACTGCCGGTCTTTTGGCCTTTTCGGTCGTCTTGCTTTTTCAGGAAATTAAATTCATTGTCATCGTTGGCGGGTGTATTGCCATTTCCGGTGTTGTCGTCGGGGATGGTAAATCCGTCATCATCGTTGGCGGGTGTCTTGCTATTTCCAGTGTTGTCATCGGGGATGGTGAATCCGTCATCATCGATGGCGGGAGTCTTGCCATTTCCGGTGTTGTCGTCGGGGATGGTGAATCCGTCGTCATCGATGGCGGGAGTCTTGCCATTTCCGGTGTTGTCATCGGGGATGGTGAATCCGTCATCGTCGTTGGCTGGTGGATTGTTGGCCGGTGGGGTGGTGGGCACTGGAGTGACTGGCGTGTCGGGTATCTCAGTGCCGGTGGGTGTCTCCTGACGTGGAGTAGTTTCTTCGGAAGGAATGTCAAAACCGGTGTCCTCCGATTCTGTTTTGCTGCCTTCATCCTCGAAGCCAAACCCGTCGTCATCATTGGGGGCATCTTGACCTGTCCGGTTGCCATCTACGCGCCTTGTCGGCTTGGTGTCGGGTTCGCGTTCTTCACCAATATCCATCGGTTCCGACAGAAGGTTGTCGCTGCTCACCTTGAGGGGAGCGAAATGCTTGCTGTAGAAATCGTCATAATCATCGTAACTGTATTGCTTGCCAAGCAGTTCCACGTTGTCACGGCTGATGAGGATTACTCTTGCTTTCTTCATTCGCCTGACGATATTCTCATGACTGTACACTTCGCTGGCATATTGATGGGCTTCGTCGAAATTGCGGAATCCTGATACCATCATAAGATGGATGCCGTCGGCATCTTCGATCTGGATGTCGAAATTCCTCACAATGAAGGTGGTGAAGTTAAAGCGGGCCATCTCAAACAGCAACTGGTTCTCGTTGAGGGAGTCGGGATGATAGGCCAGAATATAGAGAAATTCCTTGTTGCGGTCGTCGGTAAACTGTCGTGCGGCGATGGAGTCGCTGTCGTTGAGCACGGCGGCACGGCGGCTCCATACATCTTCCAGGTCAAATTTTCCGCCGTGAAGCCGCTTGCCGGCCTTCACACCATTGACGATCATGCCGGCCATCTCACTGATGCGGCTGCTGGGGTAATTCTTCACCACGTCGGTCATGTCTGCCACGCATCCGTCGGCATCGTTGGCATTCAGACGGCTCAGACCGCGGATAAAGATAAATTTGTCGCGGTTGGCGCCCAACGGGAAACGGGTTTCCGACACTTGGGCGTTGCTCATCACTTCCTGATAGCGTTCGGCTTTGAATGCGGCATAAGTGGCGGCATACAATGAGTCTTCCAGATGCTCTCCCCATTTCGAGTTTTCCACGTAATAGGGGTCGGTGAGCAGGATGGTCCATTTACTTTCGGGAAATTTCTCCTTGAGTTGCGCCACATAACTGTCGGCGGTCATGCTATCTTCTTTGCGGGAATAGAGCAGGAAGAGATGGTAATACACCTCGTCCATCTGCTCAAAGTCTGGATAGTTGTAGGTGAGACGGTTGAATTGTTTCTCACTCAACCGCAGGTTGTCCAACTTGTCTTTGAAAATCACACCGGAGTGAAACAGTGCGTCGGAGATGATCGCGTGGCATTCTTGTTTCTGCTCGTCGGTGAAGGGGATTTGCTTCAGGTAGTATTCACGCTTGTGGGGGTCGTTCTGTGCACTGTCGTTGGTCTCCTTGCTCACAGAGTCTTCCACGGCTTCCATGGTGTTGCCCAGTGAGTCGGCCATGGCGGTGGTGCTTTCCTGGTTCTCGCTGAATAGGTCGCTGACCACAGTCTTGTTCGAACGTTGCCAGTTGTCCGCGTTCTCGCGCTTGCCCCATTGCTGCTGGAAGGTGTTCTTGCCTTGAGATACAGCCAACTGGTTGTAGAAATACCATTCGCCTTTTTGCTGCTGGGGGAGCTGCTGTTGGTTGGCGTTGGGCCGATTGCGGCTGCCCACGGCATTGTTGCGGGCTTGTGTCTCTTGCGACATGGCTTCCAACTGTTTCTTGCGCTCTTCCTTCTCCTTCTTCTTCAGTTCCTCGATCACGCGGTCGATGGCTTCGAGGCGCTCTTTCTCTGGCATCTCTGAGAGGGCGAGGAGGGAGTCTTGCAGATGGATGTCTTCGGTGAAGGGGGCCAGTTCGTCGAGTATCTTTGATCGGCGTGACAGCTCTTCATAGTCTTTGCGCTCTTTGTCAAGCAGACCGATCGCTTCTCCATAGCATCGCTGGGCATCGCCGAATTTTTCTTTTGTCCAGTAGAGGTCGCCGAGCCTGAGCAGCAGCACGCCTTTCTCCACACCGTTGCGCGTCGACTGCTCGTTGCCTTTCTCGTAGGCGATGATGGCATTGGCGGTGTCTTTTTCGAGCATGTACACGTTGCCCATGGCGTAATACACCTGATCGAGATAATCCTTGTTGTTATCGGAGGCGGCCATCCGCTTCAATCGGCTGATGGTCTTTTTGGTCTGGTTCTCGGCCAGCACCTCTGTCATGGCGATGCGGGCGTTGAAGGCCAACTCGTAGGGCGGGTTTTGTTTCAGCACCTTGCGATAGGCAGCATAGGCTTTCTCGCGGTGGCCGAGAGCAGATTCCAACTGTCCCATCAGAAACCATTCGCGGGCTCGCTGCTTGCGCCGCATCTCTTGCTTGATGACCTTCCGCAGATAGGGGATGGCCTTCTCATATTCCTTGGTGTGGATATAATAGTCGGCGTAGGTGTAGTTCCATTCTTTTTGGGCATGCCAGTCGATGGAGTCACGCTCCATGTTGCGGATCACGTCTTCTGCATCATAGAGCCATTCCTGCTCGATATAGCACTTGGCAAGCCAGGCGCGGGCCTTGCCGTAGATGGCTGGCTGGGTCTGGTAGAGACGGCTCATGTAGGAGAATGTGGCGGCGGCTTCGTCAAAGGAGCCTTTGTGAAACTGCGACCGGCCCATCAGCATCCATGCTTTCCACATCATCGGATTGTATTCCCTGCGGTTGAGCCATTCGATGTCTTTCGCGGTCTTCCGACGGCTCTTCGTCCATTCCGGACGCTTGTTGATGCTGTGCAACTTGATGGCTTTCTGGCTTTTCTCGATGG
>CADCQC010000260.1 GCA_902803455.1 uncultured Prevotellaceae bacterium | reverse complement strand
CTGACTCTGTCGAAGATGCTGCTGTGCCAACTTTGCGGTCTGCCGATGAACAAGGCCATCACGCTGAAAGACGAGACGGAGGAGTCGCTATCATCTGTTCCCGTCTCCCCCACCCTCACCAGCACCATCGATCGTCCTGAGTTGCGCCTGCTACAAAATACCATTGACCTCAGTGAGCAGAGTACCAAAATCATTACCGCCACCTATTATCGTCCGCAAGTAGCAGTCACAGGTGGTTTTGTGGTCAATAACCCAAGCGTATACAATGGTTTTGAGCATAAGTTTGCTGGAATGTGGAATATCGGCCTGATGGTGCGCATGCCCATCTGGAACTGGAACGAAGGCCGCTACAAGTTGCACTCAGCCAAAGCCGCCACCCATATCGCCCAGATGCAGCGTGAGGATCTCAACGAGAAAATCAATCTGCAAGTGGAGCAGCAACGTTTCAAGGTGAGTGAGGCCACCCGCCGTCTTGAATTGTCGAAGAAACATCTGGTCAGTGCAGAGGAGAACCTCCGCTGCGCAAATCTCGGATTCCGTGAAGGCGTGATGAGCCTCACTGATGTGATGACCGCCCAAACCGCCTGGGAAGCAGCCCAGAACCAGCGTATCGACGCAGAAATAGAAGTACAACTATCCCAAGTCAGTCTGAGGAAGGCACTTGGACAATTACCATAACACCATGTCAATCAATTCACAACGCAACAACATTCTTCTTGCCATCCTGGCATTCATTCTGGTGATTGTCACCGTGGCCATCATCGGTTACCTCACCATCGACAAGGAGGAAATCATCATTCAAGGACAAGTAGATGTGACAGAATACCGGGTATCGAGCAAGGTTCCCGGCAGAATTCTTGAACTGAGAGTCAAGGAAGGCGATTTCGTGCATGCCGGCGACACACTTGCCATCATCGACGCTCCTGAGGTGCGCGCCAAGAAAGTGCAGGCAGAGAGTGCCCGCAATGCCGCCTCAGCCCTTAATGAGATGGCCGACAATGGTGCCCGCGAGGAGACCATCAAGGGCGCTTTTGAGTTGCTGCAACAAGCCAAGGCAGCCAACGACATTGCCAACAAGACCTATGAGCGTATCAAGAACCTCTTTGATGAGGGAGTGGTAACCGCCCAACGCCGTGACGAGGCTTTAGCAGCCGTACAAGCCACGGACGCCCAGGTGCGTGCCGCTCAAAGTCAGTACGACATGGCCCGCAACGGTGCGCGAAAGGAAGAGCGCAAGGCAGCCTCTGCCCAAGTGAGCCAAGCCAGCGGTGCCATCATGGAAGTGAATTCCTACATCAACGAGACGGTGCAGGTGGCTCAGATGGATGGCGAGGTGAGTGAGATATACCCGAAGATTGGCGAATTGGTCGGCACCGGCACTCCCATTATGTCAATAGCCATGATGAACGACATGTGGGGCACTTTCAACGTGCGCGAAGACCTTTTGGAGAGCTTGAAAATCGGGGATGAGCTGACAGCCTTTTCTCCTGCTTTCAAGAAAGACATCACCATGAAGGTATTCTTCATCAAGGACCTCGGTTCCTATTCCGTATGGAAAGCCACCAAGGCCTCTGGCGAATACGATGTGAAGACCTTTGAGGTGAAAGCGCGTCCTGTCACGAAAATTGACGGTTTGCGCCCAGGTATGTCGCTGATTATCAAGAAAAAGCCTACCAAGTAACATGCGTCGGATACTACGGATAGCGTCGCGCGAGTGCGGATTCTTCATCAAGAATCCCATTTATCTGTGGTGTATGGTGATATTCCCTATCGCCCTATTGTTTCTGTTCACCTCCATCATGGGCAGCGGACAACCGGTGGAGATGCCCGTCGGTGTGGTAGATTTCGACAACTCCACTATGTCGCGTTCGCTCATCCGCAGACTCGACTCCTTTGAGTCATCCAAGGTCGTAGCCCATTATCCCAGTATCAATGAAGCCCGCAATGCGATACAGCGCAACAAGATTTTCGGTTATCTCGTCATCCCCGCCAACATGTCGAGCGACCTGACATCCGCACGCCATCCCAAGATATCTTTTTATTACTCATACACCTCTCTCATGGCAGGCACATTGGTCTACCGTGACATGAAAACGCTGGCCAAACTGGGTTCGGCAGCCGTGGGCAATGCCAAGATGACAGCACAAGGCCTCACCCCTACGCAGACGCAGACGTTTCTTCAACCCATCGTCATAGATACCCATCCGCTTGTCAATCCTTGGATTGACTACAATATGTATCTGAGCAACATGCTCATCCCCACAGCCTTCATGCTGTTTGTCTTTCTGATCAGCGCATACGCTGTCGGAACAGAAATCAAATTTGGTTCATCGAGAGAGTGGATGGAGATGGCTGGGGGTAACATCTATATCGCCCTGATAGGAAAATTTCTTCCTCACATGATTGTTTCGCTCTGTATCTGGCTCGGTTTCGATTACTATATCTTCGGGGTACTCCACTTCAATCATTTGGGAAGCGTATGGATGATCATCGCCAACACCGTACTGACGCTGATGGCCTCCATGGCCTTCGGCATCTTCGCCTTTGGATTGATTCCTTCGCTGCGGCTGTCGATGAGTGTCTGTTCTCTTTGGGGTGTTCTCAGTTTCACCACCGTGGGAACGGCCTTTCCCCTGAGCGCCATGGATACGCCCATCCAGGCATTGGCCTTGCTGTTTCCCATCCGCCATTATTACATGATCTATCAGATATGTGTTCTCAATGGTTTTCCATGGACAGATGCCCTTCTCCATTTCGGAGCGTTGGCGTTGTTCATCTTACTACCTCTGTTTTTTGTCGGCAATATCCGAAAGGCGTTGCTGGAATATGAATATATGCCCTAAATATCATGGATAAGAGAGAGAAACTTTGGAACGTCATCCGTCAAGGCATCCACGACATGGTGTTTGTCTGGCGCAAAGAGATGCGTACTTTGATTCATGATGAAGGCATCGTGATCTTCTTCATCCTTGTCCCGCTGTTCTACCCTCTCCTCTACTCATGGGCATACAACAACGAGACCGTACACGAAGTGCCAGTGGCGATCGTAGACATGTCACACAGCAGTCTGAGCCGTGAATTTATCCGCCACTATGACGCTTCTCCTCATGTGAAGGTGAAATATTTCTGCAACAGTCTGGAGGAGGCAAAAAAACTCATCGGCAAGCAGGAAGTGTACGGCATCATCTACATTCCTTCTGATTTCAGCACCAATCTTAACCGTATGCAACAGGCCCATGTGAGCGTGTACTGTAACATGGGATTTGTGCTTTACTACAAGGCCATCTACCAGACAGCCATGCTGGTGAGCATGGACATGAATTCCAACATCCAGGTATCGTGGCAGCATCATTACACCGACCATGAGGATCAACTGCTGACGGAACCGCTGGCATACGAGGAAGTACCATTGTATAATCCCCAAGGCGGCTATGGCAGTTTCATCATTCCAGGCGTACTGATCTTAGTGATCCAACAGACACTTCTGCTGGGCATTGGTCTTTCAGCAGGTTCTGCCCGTGAGAACAACGCTCATCGGGAATTGGTACCATTAAGTGAACATTATCATGGCATTTTCCGGATCGTACTCGGCAAGTCTGCCTGTTATTTCATGGTCTATGCCATCCTCGGAGCCTACGAGATGCTAATTGTCCCGCGCATCTTCAACTTTGTGCATATAGGCGATTCCTTGACGCTGATGCTCATCATGTTGCCTTTCATCCTTTCCTGTATCTTCTTCGGCATGATCTTCTCCTGTATTGTCAGATACAGAGAGAACGTGATGTTGCTCATCGTCTTTACCTCCGTCCCCTTCCTATTCCTGACCGGTTTATCCTGGCCGCAGAGCAACATCCCAGGCATCTGGCAAGGGATTTCGTGGCTGATTCCCTCCACCTTTGGCGTCAGGGCATTTGTCCGAGTCAATTCGATGGGCGCGACGATCGCTGATGTGTTGCCAGAGTATATCTATCTGTGGATACAGGTCTTGGTGTATTTCTTCATTGCCTGCCTTGTTTACCGCCGCCAGATCATTCTATCACGCAAGCAATTTGAAAAGATGCGACAGAATGAGATGGCAGAGGCGCCCGCCATATGACATCGGCGGGACATGCTGCGGTTTTTTTGAAGAGTGCTGTTATGTTTGTTGCGTTGGCAACGCAACAAACGGAACGGATGCCAACGCAACAAACGGAACGGAGTGCTCTGATTAATGAGTATGCACGGCCTGTGACGGCGGCAGATCGCGGTTTCTTCTTCGTGTGACAGTCACCACGGCTTGCGCCAGGTTGAGGAATGCTTGTCCGGTGACGGTATCCACCTTGGTGGCTGCCGGCGCACCTGCATCACCACTCTCACAGATACTCTGCACGAGCGGTATCTGGGCGAGCAGCGGAAGATGCATCTCTTCGGCCAACTTCTTGCAGCCCTCCTTACCAAACAGATAATATCTGTTCTGGGGTAGTTCGGCAGGTGTGAACCACGACATGTTCTCCACGAGTCCGAGAATGGGCACATTCACCTTCTCGTTCTGATACATGTCGATACCTTTTCTGGCATCCGCCAGCGCCACCTCCTGAGGTGTGCTGACAATCACCGCACCGGTGATCGCCAAGGTCTGCAAGAGCGTGAGATGGATATCACTGGTTCCAGGCGGTGTATCGAGGATAAGATAGTCGAGTTCACCCCAATTGGCATCCCCTATGAGTTGTTTTAGCACATTCGATGCCATGCCACCACGCCACATAGTGGCTGTCTCCGGGCTGACGAAGAAGCCGATACTCAGCACTTTGACACCATACTTCTCCAAAGGCTCAATCAGATCCCTGCCATCAATCTTGACAGCGTAGGGTCTGCCATCCTCCAGTCCAAACATCTTTGGCACCGATGGTCCAAAGATATCGGTATCAAGCAAGCCCACCTTGTATCCGAGCGTAGCCATGGCGATAGCCAAATTGGCAGCGACCGTACTTTTTCCCACGCCACCCTTTCCAGAACTCACCGCGATGATATTTTCCACCTGCGGCAACAATTTTTCCTCTTTCGGTTTGGGTTGGGAAGTAAACTCCGTGGTGATGGTGACATTCACTTCAGGACTGACATAATAATGGATGGCTGCCTCAGCCGCCTTGAGGGTAGACTTGAGGAAAGGATCGGTCTCCCTTGGAAAGATCAGGGAGAACGAGACACTCATGCCATCGATGCGTATGTTATCAGCCACCATCCCGCTCTCCACGAGATTTTTCTTTGTACCGGCATACGTCACCGTCGCCAAGGCATCAGTAATCAGTTTGGGATAGAGTGTCATTCCTTACAATCCCCCATGCCTTCTTTTTCTTTGCACTCATGAGCCTCCTTAACGATTTTCTCCCCCTCGGCCAATTTACGAACCTTGTAGCCAAAAGTGTCGAAAGCCGCCATCAGAGCCTCTTCTGAGGTTTTCTTGGCATCATATTGGATGGTCACAGTCTGGTCGGCCACACTGGTCTCCACTGACTTAATCCCTTTCACGGGCTTGAGGTTATTTTTCACTCTGTTCTCACAGTTCTTGCAGTGCATCTGCGGAGTGGTCGTCACCACGAGCGTACGGATGTCTTTTGCCGTCATGACAGTAGCCGCCATGACCAACATCAACATCATCATCATTTTTTTCATCATTGTCTTTATATTTTAGTTATTCATATGCAAAAGTAAGCATATCACACGAGATTATCAATAAAAACCTTTTAAAATATGATTAAGAAAACAAAAATGAAGCTGCCCGACCACGATAATTTCGAAAAAAAGACTACTTTTGCATCAGGAGGTGCGATGAGTTCCTGATCCGCTCTCACCGTCATATCCTCATCTACTTAAACAAATCAAACGACTACATGAACATGAGACGCCACATTTTCCTATTGGTCTGCCTGTGGTCCATACTGACCGTCAAGGCTGAGAATTACCCTTATCGCAGCGACTATCTTTGGGTGACGGTCCCCGACCACCCTGACTGGATTTACAAGACCGGTGAGAAAGCCACGATAGAGGTGCAGTTCTACAAATATGGTATTCCTCGCGACGGTGTGGTGGAATACAGCGTGGGCACCGATCTGCTGAAAAGTGACATGCAAGGTCAGATGCCGCTACGCCAAGGACGATGCACCATCCCCATCGGGACAAGCAAGGAACCCGGTTTCCGTGACCTGCGTCTTAGTCTGAAAGTCGATGGCACCGTCTATACCCATCATGTGAAGGTGGGGTTCTCACCCGAAAAGATCAAACCTTTCACACAGGAGCCATCAGGTTTTATGGACTACTGGAAAAAAGCCATTGCCGAGAACCAGAAAATCCCACTAAACTATCAGCTTCAACGCGTTGAAGAACTATGCGATGAAGTGACCGAGGTCTCTTTGGTGAAGTTGCAGGTAGACAAGCGCCACTGGCTCTATGGTTACCTTCTTGTACCCAAATCGGCTCAAGCAGGTCAGTGTCCTGTGGTCCTCACCCCTCCAGGAGCTGGTGTGAAGACCATCAAAGAGGTCACCTCCCGTCCCTATTACCAGAAGCAGGGCATGGTGCGCTTTGTCACCGAGATCCATGGCATGCGGCCGACGATGGACGAGTCGGACTTCTCCGACATCCGTTCTGCTTTCAGCGAATACCTGGAGATGGGTATCGATAACCCCGACCACTACTATATGCGGCATGTCTACCTCGGTCTGGTGCGCTGCATCGATTTCCTCTGTTCGCTATCATGGTGGGATGGCCGCAACGTGGCAGTGATGGGCGGCAGTCAAGGTGGTGCGCTGTCTATCATCACCGCTGCCCTTGATCCTCGTGTCACCGTCTGCGTGGCCAATCATCCAGCCTTGAGTGACATGGCTGCCGGCAGCAAAGGATTGACAAGCGGTTATCCTCATTTCAAAGCCGAGGAAGGATGGTATACAGCGGCCAACATCCGCACAATGGCTTATTACGACGTGGTGAACTTCGCCCGTTATGTGAAATGTCCCTCTTTCCTCACATGGGGATTCAACGACAACACCTGCCCGCCCACGACCTCCTATGCCGTATGGAACACGATGACTTGTGAGAAGGAAAGTCTGATTACGCCCATCAATGAGCATTGGACCAGTGACGCCACCAACAAGGCTCAGATGGAATGGATAAAAAAACGACTGAAATAAATTGATAAAGACTCAAAAAAGGGACTTCAAACAACCGACATCGTGGGGTTGAGTCCCTCCGAAGAGTCCTTTTCATCATTCGTTATTGTAAAAACACTTCTTGTCGATCAGATTATTGGCGATGGCGTAGATCGTCAAACCGGCAAGAGAGTGTATCTGCAATTTCCTAAAAATGTTTCGTCTGTGAGTGATGACCGTATTGACAGAGATGAACAGTTGAGTAGCAATCTCCTTGTTTGACATGCCTTGTACGAGACAAACGATAATCTCTTTCTCTCTTTCAGAAAGGGGTTCCATGCTATCAGCCTTGTTGATCATATTCGAAATTCTGGCAGACACATCGTCACTCTTCAGTTTTTGTTCTAAGAGGCGAATCGCAGGAACAAACAGCACTTCCTCCACATTGCTGTGGTTGCAGAGCCATTCCTCATTATTGTATATATCATAAAGGGTGGCAGTCAACTGATTGTTGGCCAGTCCGTTATGAGGGAAATACTTAATAATGATATTTTTGAGTTCGTGAAACTTGCCTGTCGTGTCGCTATGGTGCTTAGAGAAAATGTCCACATTGTAATCCGTCTTCTGTACACCATGGAGGAGTGCTTCGACATATGGGAAAAGCGTTTTCTCCTCATACTTCATGTGCACACGGATGTCATGCGCATACTCATCATATAGGCGAAGGATGAGTAAGGTGAGGCTATCGCTTTTGCTGAGGCTCTCTTCGAGTTTCTTCCGGATGGACGGCAACTGAAAGTCCAGGAAAAAGCGGTGTGAGGCTCGCAGATAGTCAAGCAAGGTCTTCACAGAAATCGAGGCATCCGTATTTTTGGGAGCATACCCGTTGATCAAGAAGTTGACAACCGTGAGAAAAGTGTGGCAATCTACTCCCTGCTCATCGCATATCTTGCTCACGGTTTTGTCACCAAAACCAAGATGAATGCCAAAGGCATTCAATCCCTGTAGCATACTATAGTTATCACCGATAAGATCGATCATCTTATCATCAGCCTCATATAGTTTCATCCTTTTCATAGGTACATCACTTTTGCGATGCAAAGTTACCATTTTTTCTCGACGAGCGCAATCCCTATTTGAAGGTATTAATAACTACCACCCAAGAAAGATAATCATAAAAAAATGGTATTCAGTTCATTATAACCGAGTACTCACATCATGACAGCGTATCCAGATTACTGATTTTGTAGTATTGTTCGCTCAAATGGAATGGAGTAATTTTGCACTCAACAACAAGTTTACACACATGTATTTACATATTATAATGAGAGCATTTTTACTTCAGGCAATTCTTCTCCTAACCCCCATTTGCTCAATGGCTCAGCATACAGATGAAAGAAGCGTAGATGCCACAACGGGTGCCACAAGGCAAGTGACCACAACAGAGAGAAAAAATGAAAAAGAATCTCGCCTTCATATCGGTGGCTATGGCGAGGCCGTCATGAGCAGAAACTTCTACAGCCAGAGTTTCAACCGGTACAAGAAACCAGAGAACTATGCTGATGATAAGAGCCACGGACGTTTTGACCTGCCCCATGTATGTCTGAACATTGGTTATGACTTTGGCAAGGGTTGGACGATGGGTTCAGAGATAGAGTTTGAGCACGGCGGCAACGGCACTGCCGTGGAAATAGAAGCCGAAGAGGCTGGTGAATACGAGGCAGAGGTAGAGAAAGGCGGTGAGGTAAACATCGAGCAATTCTGGATCAACAAGGAGTTTCTGAACGGCAAGTTCAACATCAAAGCAGGTGAGATCATCGTACCCGTGGGCTACTCCAACACCTACCACGATCCCAACCAATTCTTTACTGTTTACCGTCCAGAAGGTGAGGCCACTATCATGCCCAACACCTGGCATCAAGTGGGACTATCGTTTTGGGGACAACTGAAGGGCTGGCGCTATGAAGCACAACTGCTCTCCGGACTCAACTCAGAAAGTTTCACGGCAGAGAACTTCGTGCATTACGGCGCCACCAGCCCCTATGAATTCAAAGTTGCCAACAACTATGCCGGTGCTGTGCGCATCGACAATTATATGGTCAAAGGACTGCGCGTCGGTCTGAGTGGCTATTACGGCTACACCTTCCGCAATACACTGCGCACACCAGGAACGAAATATGATGACGTGACGGGCGCCCTGGGGATTATCGCCCTCGACTTCTCACTCAACCGCTGGAACTGGATCGTCAGGGGTAATGTGGATTATGCCCATTTCAGTGATGCAGACGAGATTTCCGCATACAATCAAGCGAATTGGACCCACCACAAATACCAGGATGGCAACCCACATCACTATTCCAACATCGGCAGCAATGCCTTAGCATACGCCATCGAGGCGGGTTATAATATTTTCTCGCAAATACCCAAATTGCGGCAGGAAAATGAGAAACTGATTATCTTCGGACGTTTTGAGCACTATGACACCATGGCATCGGGCACCTACGAGTCGATGTACAAGTACACCAAAAAATACCGGTGCGCCTTCGGTGTGAATTACTCGCCCTTGAAGCAAATCACCATCAAAGGGGAGTACTCCTACCGTTTCTTTGAGAAACCGAAAAACAACGGTCTTACGGCAGACAGTCCTCTCTACAAACAGCCCTACAACAACGAGCCAAGTATCAGTCTGGGCATCACCTACTGCGGTAATTTTCTATAAATAAGGAAGCAATAAAAATCATCAAAAAGACACGTTTCACAATAACTAAAAAGAGACTATTCACAACAAAAAATGATAAAAATGAAAAGCAAGAATCTTTTGAAAATGGCAGTCTTCACTGTCGCCCTTACCACGGGTTTCACCTCATGTTCAAACGATGACGATGCAGACAGCACCACCGTCACCGGTACGCAAGCAGCCCTTGACCAGGCATGCAGTGATTGGAAAATAGCGCGAGCCAACTGGGAGAACACCGAGGCTTTTCTTTTTGGTGCTGCCGATGTCTACTCCATCGACCCACATACCGACACCTGGCCCGTAGCCGCCAATGACCTGGCCGATGTGTTACGCGATGAGAAGGCGATGTCGAATCTTGACAACTTCATCAAGACGGCCAACGCCGGCATTTTGGGCTATCATGGTTTGGAGTATGTGCTCTTCCGCCAAGGTCAGCCCCGCCAGATCAGCCAGATCACCAACTTGGAGTACAACTACATCTGTGCCGTGGCCAAGGATCTTTACAATGCTACAGCTACGCTGGAGGCTGCTTGGGACTCCAAAGAGAGCAATGCAGAACGTCATCAGATAGCCATTAACTATGTGGCCACCCACAACTCCATCAATGAAGAAGGCGATGTGGAAGGTAAATTAGGTTCTTTCCAGAATTTCGGCAAGACCTTCAAGGCTCCTGGCACCGGTGATTGGACCACCGCTCTCGATGCCACTCTTGAGATCATCTCTGGCTGCCGGGAAATCATCGGCGAGGTAGGTGACTCAAAGATTGGTCTGCCATTTACAGGAGAGGATGCCACCTACATCGAGTCACCTTATGCCTATAACTCCATTACCGATTTCTACGACAACATCATCAGTTGCAAGAACGCACTCTTCGGACAGATGGGCGCCACCTCTCCCACACAACAGTCATTGATCTATTTCTGCCAACACTCAGGCAATGCGACACTGGCCAATCAGGCCAACATCGTGGTGGCAAAACTTGAGGCAGCGCTGACCAAGATCAATGCCATGAAGCGTCCGTTTGCCTTATACTATTCCGATTCCACATGCAAGGTAGCCATTGATGGACTGGGCGAGTTGGATGAGGCGCTTGCTGATCTATCCGCTACACTTGAAGGATATGCCGGCAACAAAACCGTGGAGGCACAGTGCCAAACGATCAATGAGAACTATGTCGACAATGTCGTGCTGGCCACTTACCGCACTCTGGCTGACAACGCTCAGAAACTCTATCAGTCGATTGTGAACATAAAAAAATAATCAGTAATGACAAAACGCATAATATTAGGTCTGATACTGATGGGGGCCTTCGTCATTGTCGGTTGCTCTGATGATGAAGACAAGCCTACCACTTGGGAAATAGGTAATCCGACCACTTCAGACTACCCTGAGGACTACTATGCCGGCGGACAACTCGGCACAACAACGGTGAACACCGCCTCTGCATTTGAGCAACCCTCGAAAGCTGTGGAAAATGCAGGTATGATGACCGCTTTCAACGAGGGTGAATATCTCTTTGAAAAAGACTACAACACCAATACTGACGGTGCATTCCATGGTTTGGGTCCTGTCTATGTGCGTCGCGGCTGCCTCTATTGCCATCCTGGCTATGGTCATGGTGCACGTCAGACGGAATACAAGGCCGACATGCACCGCAACGGTTACCTGCTCGTCGTCTACGACAAGACCACCAACGCCTACATCCGCTCTGTGGCAGGTATGCCACAGACGGGTGCCGTGAAACCATTCAAGGCTCCTATCGACGAGAACCAGATAAAGATCGCATGGAACAGCTATACCGACGAGTGGGGCAACAAGTTCCCTGATGGCGAGACCTATTCGCTCATTTACCCGGAAGTGACCATCCCCTATCAAGCCTTCTACGCGCCCGTGGTGGTTCAGCGTGGCGGTACCGACATCACACTCTCCGAAGCAGCATACAACAGCGACATCGGCGTGTTGTTGGAATCTACCATCGGCATCTACGGCACAGGTCTGACCGATGCCATCCCCGACGAGGACATCACCGCCCAATGGAAGGCCGAGAGCGAGTATTTCAACAGTATCGGACGCACAGATGCACTGAACCCTGCTATGTGGAACCAAGCCACCAATACCTGGAACAGTTATTACAGCAACGCGCTGCAGGGCGACGGGACGAAATATGTGCGCCGTTATACCTATGCCATGTCACGTGGTCCGATACTTGATGCCGCCGGTGCCAACGCCATCTGGAACATCACCAACGTGACCCGTTCCGATCGCCGCTACCACTACCTCGACCTCGCTGGCAAGTACTATGCCACCAAGTCATCGCAAGACCCGGAGGTGCAGGCTGGTTTCACCGAGTACATCGACCGTATAGACCCCATCAAGGCACATCCCGAATGGCACACCGGCAACCTGGAGAAAGACATCTACACCTATCTGACCAGCAAGTCGCTCGATGCTGAGATGACCGACGCCCAATACAAGAACCTCATGATCTGGCACCGAGGTCTGGCGGTACCTGCTGCCCGCAACACGACCACGACCGACTTCCAAGAGGGCAAGCGCCTGTTTACGCAGATCGGTTGTGCAACCTGTCACCGTCCCTCGTGGCAAACAGGCGAAGACCATATCCAGGATCCTGCCAAGTTCTTCACGTCTGACAGCGACATGCCACGCTATCCTCATCAGAAGATATGGCCCTACACCGACTTCGTGCAACACCGTCTGTGGATGAAGAACGACATACGTACCGGATGGTGCCGCACCACCCCGTTGTGGGGACGCGGATTGGCCGCCAAGTGTGGAAGTGGTGTGGAACGCCTGCACGACTGCCGTGCCCGTAATGTGATGGAAGCCATCATGTGGCATGGATGCAAAAGCGAGGGTGGCATAAGTGATGCCTACAACGCTGTCGTGAAATTCCGCGACTTGAGTAAAAAACAACGTGACCAGGTCATCTATTTCATTGAATCCATCTAATCTGCATTGGTGAATAAAAAACTGATATATACCCTATACACACTTATCATCGTGTGTATAGGGTTTGCCACTGTAATAGAGAAATACCGCGGCACAGGTTTTGTCGGCGAGCATATCTATGGTGCATGGTGGTTTTCCGCATTGTGGGCAGTCCTGACGGTGGCAGCGTGTGCCTATCTCTTCCAGCAACGTCTGTATAAACGAGTAGCCGTCATGTTGTTGCATCTTTCGTTTGTGGTGATACTGATTGGTGCGCTGACCACCCATCTCTTGGCCAGCAGGGGTACCGTCAGACTCCGCAAGGGCATATCCGTCATGGCGTATGTGGACAAGAATGGCAAGTATCAGCCGCTGCCCTTCTCACTGACACTGAAAGAATTCCGCATCGTCAACTATCCTGGGACAGACGCGCCGCTCGATTACCAAAGCATCATACAATCCGCAGGAAAAGATCGGGCACGTCAGGCGAGCCTTGCGCTTGCCGATGAATCACCGATGGAGGTTGTGGTCTCCATGAACCACATCGGCCTCATTGAAGGTTACCGTCTTTTTCAGTCATCCTACGACTCTGATGGACAAGGTGTATTACTCGGTGTAAGTCACGACCCGTATGGCATTGCCATCACCTACATAGGCTATCTCTTGTTATTGATAGGCATCATCGCCACGCTGCTGTCTCGCAAGACTCAGATGCGTCCCCTTTATCGCAAAGCCATGCAACCACTGGCCATCCTCTTGCCGCTTGCCCTTTATGCTTCTCCTCTCCGTGCCGATAATGGTGTGATGGTTGTGGATCAAGACATCGCCCACCGCTTAGGAACCATCAACGTGCTCTACAACAACCGTATCTGTCCGCTTAACACCGTGGCGACGGACTTTGTCACCAAACTGTCGGGCCGGGCATCATGGGAAGGCTATTCTGCCGACGAGATTTTCACGAGTTGGATGATTTACTACTCGCCATGGGAAAAGCAGAAAATCATCCGTGTGAAAAACCGTGATGTGCAACAGTTGTTGGGCATCAAGGGGCAATGGGCATCCTACAGCGATTTTCTGAATGAGTATCAGGAATACAAGTTGAAGGATGCTGTTGAGGCTCTAAGAAACGGTGATGAATCCGTCAACAGAAAAGCGTTGATGGATGCCGATGAGAAATACCATATCATAGAAATGTTCTACCGAGGACAGTTTATCAGGATGTTTCCCTATCGTAGTGGAGAGACCTTCAACTGGTATACACCCGGCGGACAGTCACTGCCACGAGAAATACCCGTCAAGGAACAGTTTTTCATCAAACAGTCGATGGACTACCTCACGGAGAGTATCGTGACAGGACAGCGCGACAGGGCTTTTGAGATTATTGCGAAGATCAAACTCTTTCAGCGGGAAATGACAGGTGATATCCTACCCGATGAGAGCACTGTCAAGGCTGAAATCTTCTACAACACGATGCGTGGACAGAAATGGCCGGTGTTCTTGTCACTGACCCTCAGTCTGCTGCTATGCATAGTCATGCTGACGTCCACACAGAAAACGAGATGTTTGAAAGCGGCAGCACTATTGTTTGTGGTATTGTTGACAGGATATATCACGCTATTGCTCGGTCTGCGTTGGTGGCTGAGCGGACATATCCCAGTGAGCAATGGCCATGAAACCATGCTGTTCATGGCATGGGTACTGCTGCTATTGACGCTTTTTCTTCGTCATCAATTTCCCATTATCTCGGGATTCGGCCCCCTCATTGCCTCATTCTGTCTGTTGGTCGCCATGCTGGCAGGCAGCGACTCACAGATCACTCCGCTGATGCCCGTGCTCCAATCTCCTTTGCTCTCCATCCAT
This sequence comes from uncultured Prevotellaceae bacterium, assembly GCA_902803455.1. Taxonomy (GTDB): domain Bacteria; phylum Bacteroidota; class Bacteroidia; order Bacteroidales; family Bacteroidaceae; genus Prevotella. The sequence continues at coordinate 2,654 of CADCQC010000260.1, read as the reverse complement.
GTAATGACGGTGATGTGTGCCTATGCGCTGTTTGCCTTGCAATGGCTGTTGGGCATGCAAGCATTCATCCTGATCAGGAAAAAAAGAGAAAAAGAATTGGAACGAGTCACCGCCCTGTCACAATTGTTGCTCTATCCTGCCGTGTTCTTGCTCACCATCGGCATCTTCCTTGGTGCAGTATGGGCCAACATATCGTGGGGTAACTACTGGTCGTGGGATCCCAAAGAGTCATGGGCACTGATCACACTCATGGTCTATGCGGTGCCATTCCACAAGGCGTCTGTCGGATTCTTCCACAAACCTCTTTATTACCATCTCTACATGGTAAGTGCGTTTCTGGCGGTCATCATCACATATTTCGGCGTGAATTACCTATTGGGAGGCATGCACAGTTATGCCTGATCCACGGGAGGAGCCGCCCCCTCCCTGATCAAGAGAGTTGGCTATATTTATATTAATGAAGGATCCCTATGAGCCAAAAGGTCCAACAAATCCATCAGTTTTTGCAGAAGAGTTGATGATAAATGAACAGCAGCCCTTTCCATACGAGAATTCTTATTTTATCGATCACTATAGCCAAAAAGAAGGCTACCATCATCAATAAAGCCGTATGAAAAAGAAACTGTAAAGTAGAATCATTATTTAAGAACACCCTTATAGGACGAAGATAATACCGATTTAATAACAACGGGTCGCAGTGAAATAAATAGACCGCAAACGCAGAACTTGCCACCCAATTGACAGTCCTGCTGTGAAAAGATATCTTTGTAAAAAACAGGAAAAAATATACAGAACTTACGATGACTATCGGAGACACAAAGCCATAGAGAAGCCAACCATCCTGCCCTGCATAGCCAACCAAAATCATTGACAAAATTGTTGTAAGGAGCGTTGCGCATACATATATGGCCATGTCACAGTGTCTATTGAAAGAGAAGAACCTGCTATGGTATAATCTCATATACCTTGCCAAGAGATATAAACCAGCAAAAGATAATGGAGTATAACCAGCACGTATGAATTTCCATTTGAAGAAAAAACCTACAGTTTGAATTATAAAGAATGCCAGCAAGTATTTCTGGAAAGTCTTTTTGCTTACACTTGAGACAAAAGCATTTAGGACCGGAGCAAGAATGTAAAGAAACAAATATGCCCCAACAAACCATAAATCTTTACGCGTTGCCAATAGTGTTATCCAGCCTGACACCCCCCATGGTTCCACTTTTCCAAGAATAAGCAAGAAAATGTATATGAATGCGCCAATAAAAAACACCTGGAAGATCAGAGCACAAAAACGCGAAACTTTCGGACGAATGCCGAACCATCCAGTAATGAGAATAAACACATTCACACAGATGATCGCTAAAGCCTCGACAAAGAAACGAAAAAACGAAGATACGGGGCTATAAAAGATTTCGCCTGCGGAAGGAGCACCCAAGGATAGGAAGTTTGCATGAACCAAAAGAACCAGCAGCATTGCTATTATTCTTAACAGTTCAAGATTAGAATCTCTTTCCTTTCTAGCGGGTTTCAAAGTTGCTTTCATAACACTACGTTCCCATCATTTTTTTTCTCACTATTTTAGCCTCGCCGAAGAAAGCGCATATGTCGGCGGCAATTTTGTTTAGGTTATGAAACCGGCTATAGTCGCTGTCGGCAGGCACTCCGTTCACGGCCTGCATGTCATCGAGTGCCCATGGAGCAAGTATCAACAGACTCCCTTTAGCGCATGCCTCGAAGCGGCGCCGTTCGGGTTTCCAGTAAGCATTAATGGGCTCTTTCTGCAAATGGATGAGGGCAAATCCTTTTTCCAAACATTCGTTTTTCATCATCAACTCACCCCGCGATATGCCAGGTGTCACGATGACTGTCGCACCTCTCATCACTGATGCGATCCATTGCTCGTGCTGTCGTGCATAGTCGTCAGTTTCTTCATAAGGCTGTCCGCTCATAGGATGCCGCCTGTGGCATTGCACCTGTACCTTGTTGGCCCATCGCAACAGAAAGAGATTGCCAAAGACGCCAAAGTAACGGTTGCCTATCTGCACTTGCAGGCAGCGTTGCATCACATCTGGCATAAGACGGCGCATAATAGCCCGACGAGGATTGTCGTGCACATAAGCAATCATGGCCTCACGGTGCCTGTCGTCAAGGCATATCGTATCATCATAATTGTCATCAAAAAGCGGCCTGTATTGCCGTTGCACCAAGGCATAATACTCCTGCCGCTGCTTTTTTGAAAGGCTTCGCACCAATTCCCCCTCATTGCTATGACACAGGGCCTTCTCACGCAGCCAAGCCGGCACCCCTGGCTTGCTACAATCGACCGAGATCGGTCGATTGATGGAACTGGGGTGGCTCAGCTGTTGCCAGCGGCTGGTGCAGGAGGCCTTGAAGGCTTGCATGATATCGCCGAGGCTCCATTGCATGGGCGCCAGCACCTCTATCACGCCGTGAAAATGGTCGGGCATACAGATACAGGCATGCACTGCCACAAGGTTGCCATGCGCCACCTGTCTCTCAGGTGTCAGCTCCCACATCTGCCGTACCATCTCGCCCACAGGCGAAAGCCGAACCTCAGGATGAGCCGCATCACCGCTCAAGCGTCCAAACAGCGCCTCACGCCCACTAATCACCAATGTGATAAGATAGGT
>CADCQC010000259.1 GCA_902803455.1 uncultured Prevotellaceae bacterium | reverse complement strand
GTGTTGTTGCCCACCCTTCTTACGCGTTTGGCCCCCTGTTCGGTGATGCTGTCTGAGACTGCCATCAGTTCCAGGCGACGAAGCATGAGAAAAGAGGGATAGACCTTTACTGCACACGGTTCTCCACAGACGAAACGGCGCTGAGCCAAAGAAAGTTTCGTGGAAACAAATACCATCAGATGTCCGAAATCGTATTGTCCTCTTTCTGTGGGACGAAGGAAATACGTCAGCCGCTCAGATGCCCTTGGAGCCAATGCTATCTGCAATTGGAAGTCACGCTTTTGCAACTGCACAGGCAATTCATCGACAACCACCACATGAACCGGCCACCTTGACCTGTTGGAAATATTCACCTCCACCTCATTGTCATCTCCCAGGGAGAAGCGTTGGGCGCACTGTCTTTCAGCCTTCACACCCACAACGGTATAGAGCGACAGCAGATCGGCAGCCAGCGCCACAGCCAACAAGAGTAGTAGCCCCTTTCCGACAATGAAAAGAGCTGGCACGAGTGCTCCCGTGGCCATGATGAAAGCCACGACCGCCGCCAAGATATAGAACCTTCGGGTGAGAAACATCGTGATGGTCGATAAAGGTTATTTCGGCACTTCCACCTGGTCGAGCAGCGTCTCCACCAATCTGGCTGCATGGTGCCCCTCCATCTCCGCCTCTGCAGTGAGCAAAAGACGATGCTGCAGGACCGAGGGAGCCACATATTTGATATCTTCAGGAACGACAAAATCCCGTCCTTGCAACAAAGCGTAAGCCTTGGAAGCTTTCAACATGGCTACGGCAGCCCTTGGAGAAGCTCCGAGGAACACCGCCTTGCTTGTGCGGGTGAGCTGCACCACATCAACGATATACCGCAAAAGGCTGTCGTCGACAATCACCTTCGACATCAACTCACGGTATCTGAGCACCTCCTCGAGCGAGAGCAGAGGACGTATGTCATCGAGTTGGGTGAGCCGCAAATTCTCATGATGGCGCTTGAGGATGACGATCTCGAGGTCGGCAGGCGGATAAGGCATGGTGACTTTCATCAAGAAACGGTCTAATTGCGCCTCCGGCAATTTGTAGGTGCCCTCCTGCTCAACTGGATTTTGGGTAGCAATGACCGTAAACATGTCACCCAGCGGATAAGTGACCCCATCAATCGTGGCCTGCCGTTCCTCCATGACCTCGAAGAGCGCCGCCTGGGTCTTGGCCGGTGCACGGTTGATTTCATCGACGAGGACCACATCTGCAAAGATAGGACCTTGATGAAACTCAAACTCCGACTCTTTCATATTGAAAACGGAGGTGCCCAACACATCGCTCGGCATGAGGTCGGGGGTAAACTGCAAACGGCTGAAACGAGCATCAATCAAGCGTGCTATCATGCGCGCGAGTAAAGTTTTCGCCACTCCTGGCACACCTTCGAGCAGCACATGTCCGTCGGCAAGCACAGCCGTGAGGAGCAAATCGATGGCCTTGGTCTGTCCCACCACGACGGTGCCAATCTGCTGACGCACCAATGTCATCTTGTCGGAAAACGCCGTAAGATCCAGGCGTTGTTGGTTTTGATCTTCCATTTCGTTGGGTTATAGATGTTTTGTGATTTCATTAATCTGTCGGATGGCGTCCATCAACTCCCTTTCGCTGACATGTCTGCCTTCCACCGACAACTGTCGCAGGTTAGCCAACGTAGCAGAGATGTCGGATTCTGAGAGCCCGGTACGTTGTGATAGTTCACGCACATTGTCCTGCAACATGTGATTGTCGTCAAGATCGATCATCCACTTGCGGCGTAAGTCCTCCCGGAAATAAGTATATTTCTTTGACAACAGGTCGGCGTTGTCGTAACGGCGGAAATAGATGGTTCCCAACAAACGTACGAATTCGACATTACGGTTGATGCGGGGAGGAATGACCGGAATGATCCGCTGTCTGCGACGTGCTGTGAAGAACATCAACAGCACCAGTACAGTAACGATGGTATAAAGAGCCCACCTGAGAGGGGGATGCTCGAGCATAAAATAGAGGGGTGAGGTAGATTGTTCGCTGACATCATCCCTCATCATCCATTGGTAGGTGATAGAAACACGGACGATAGGCAGATCTGCAATCATATTAAGATGATAGCTGACATATCGGGATATCTGGTCGTCGAGTACACCATAATTGGTGAAAAGTAAAGGATTGCAAACCAGGAACAATTGTCCTTTACCGATCTTTCGGGCGACGGAGGCGACCTGAGCCCATCCGTTTTTCATACACGGATGGTGTGAGGAAATGGTTTCCACATTGAAATCATCCAACCACATTCTACTGGTGATTATCTGACTAAACACCAAAGCAGTATTATGTCCCCAGATAAGCGTATCAGGAGCCATGTGGCCCTTGAGGTAGTTGCTGAAATCGTTCTTATTAAACCTTTCATTATGGTAAAAGTTTGCTTTCACTTTCGCCCATTGTTGCAAGTCCTCATTAGAATAAGGATCCGTCACCACCATCACCTTGTTGCCCTGACGGACGAAAGAGTCGAGCCTGGCGATCATCAAACTATCCCAAAAAATTTGTCGAGCAATGACGAGCAGTGACTTTCGGTCTCCTGGTTTCAAAGCAGCCTCCAAGTCATCACCCAGAAATTGGTATCCATTGGGAGCCGTGGCCTCAGCCATCTTATCAAAGAGTTGCGAGCCAAAGGGTTCGTCGTCTTTGCCATCATATTGTGTGTCAACATCCCACACAAAATCTCTTTCGGATGACATGTATGAAGCCAGCATCCATGCACCCCATGCCAACACCGCAAGGGCAAGAACCAAAAAGATGGTACGCCTCATGACCCACCTCCTTCCTGCAAGGCCGCACGCCATTGCGTCATCTCTTCATAGAGTTTCTTGTCGGCAGGAAATTGACCATATCTCACCCGTAAGAACACTTGCGTCATCCTGCTGAAGGCAGGATGCTGACACTCGGAAGCAAATTGCGAGGGAGTCTTGTAAATCCGCCAGGCAATTCGTTGCTGTCCGTCAAGATCGAGCAAGGTGCGGAGATACACCAGTCTCACCAATGCGGCATAATTTCTGGAGCGAAGTGCTTCCTCCATCTCATGCTCATAATCCACCTGATAAATATCCTCTCCCACGAAATCAGGCTCCGGGTTGGTCAGATGTCTCTTGAAAAGGTCTTTCCTCCACATCCAATACACCAATGCCGCCAAGATGAAGATGCCCAAGATGATATAAACTTCTAATGGGATATGTGCGAAGAAATCTACTACCTTGTCGAAAAAGACACTGGTAGAATCCTCAATATCTGACTCTATGTCACTGACGATATCACGATGTTTCTTTGCCAAAGAGTCGCCCACCAGCGAATGCTTGTATCTGTGGTCGGCAGATAAGACTGCGGCCAAAGAATCGTTTTGCATGATGATGAGCGGTGATAAAT
>CADCQC010000258.1 GCA_902803455.1 uncultured Prevotellaceae bacterium | reverse complement strand
CGCCATGGGCAGTGAGATGGCACTGGCACGCCTCGGCGTTGCCACCTGCATGATTTTCTCGCCTTTCTTCGCCCGTCTTGGCGGACAGGTCAGCGTCACCCGTTCGGTGGCTTTCGGCGTGGTGCTCATGTGCATCGCTCTGATCCTGTTCGTTGTTTCTTTCTTCATGGACAAGAAACTCGACGGACAGACCGGTGAGGCAGAGGAGAAAGACGACCCGTTCAAGATCAGCGACATTGGCAAGATTCTCTCCGACAGCGGTTTCTGGCTCGTGGCATTGCTCTGCGTGCTGTATTACTCAGCCATTTTCCCCTTCCAGAAGTATGCGGTCAATATGCTTCAGTGCAACCTCACCCTGGTGGAACCCGCCAAAGACTCTTTCTGGGCAAGTCAGTCGGTCACCATCGTACAATATATCATCATGCTGGTGGTGGCTGCCGCTGGTTTCGCCAGTAACTTCCAGAAGAAAGCCAACCTGAAATATGGACTGCTGGGGGTGTCGATCATCGCGCTCATCACGTATTGCTACATGGGTTACATGCGTCAGTCGGCAGAGAGCATCTTCGCCGTATTCCCCCTGCTGGCCGTGCTGATCACACCTATTTTGGGCAGTTATGTGGACCATAAGGGCAAGGCCGCCTCGATGCTGATCCTTGGTTCGCTGCTCCTTATTGCCTGCCACCTGACCTTTGCCTTCGTGCTTCCCGCATTCAAAGGCAGTGCTGTGGGTGGCATTGTCATCGCCTATATCACAATCCTGGTTTTGGGATCCTCCTTCTCGCTGGTTCCCGCCTCACTCTGGCCGAGTGTGCCCAAGCTCGTGGATGCGAAGGTCATCGGTTCTGCCTACGCGCTGATCTTCTGGATTCAGAACATCGGTTTGTGGCTTTTCCCGTTGCTCATCGGCCAGGTGCTCGACAAGACGAATCCTGGTGTGAAAGACCCGACGCAATTAAACTACACATGGCCGCTCATCATGCTTGCCGGCCTTGGTGTGGCAGCCCTTGTCTTAGGCATCATCCTGAAATCCGTCGACCGCAAGAAAGGTCTCGGTCTTGAGGAGCCCAACATCAAATAACCCATTCCGGTGCGCCTCTTCGCGAGGCGCACTTGCTTTTCATCCATGTCATCAACCCTTCCCAACCAATCCCCGTTGCGCCGTTGGAGCGTGCTCATCCTCGTGGCGATCGTCATGATGATGGGTTATGTGTTCTGGGACATCGTCTCTCCCCTCTCTACCACCCTGAAAGCCCCTTTGAGCGAAGGCGGCATGGGCTGGACCTCTGAAGAATATGGCATCTATGCCGGCAGTTACAGCATCTTCAACATCTTCTTGCTGATGCTGTTCTGGGGTGGCCTCATCCTCGACAAATGCGGTATCCGCTTCACCGGTCTGCTGGCCACGGGAATGATGCTTGGCGGTGCTGTCGTCAACTACTATGCCGTGCAATGGATCTCTCCCGCCCTGTCGATGGATTTAGGATTCTCGCTTTTCGGTCTGATCCCATCCCCCATCAAGACCCAAGTGGTGGTGGCCTCACTGGGCTTCGGCCTGTTTGGCGTGGGTTGCGACATCACCGGCATCACGGTCTCAAAGATTGTGACCAAATGGTTTACCGGTTATGAACTGGCCTCAGCGATGGGCATCCAGGTGGCCATGGCACGGATGGGTACGGCGAGTGCCATCAGCCTCAGTCCGGTGATCGCCAACGCCTACGGTCTCTCGGCCCCGATTCTCGTGGGAGCCGCCCTGCTGCTGATGGGTCTGGTGCTGTTTATCACATACCTGCTGATGGACAGGCAGTTTGATAAGCGCAGACTCAAAGGCGAGGCATCCGCACAACTTGCTGAGAACAGCACGGCATCCACACAACTTTCTGACGCCGGGCAACTAGAGAACAAGGAAGAACAGCATCGGGAGAACAAGGACGAATTCACCCTTGTCGACTTCCTCAAGGTGCTCCGCAATCCAGGTTTCTGGCTGATCGCTATCCTCTGCGTGCTGTTTTACTCCAGTCTCCGCCCGTTCCTGAAGTTTGCCAGCGACCTGATGGTCACCAAATACGGCATCGACACGATGACCGCCGGATGGGTGGTGTCGATCCTCCCCTATGGCACCATCGTGCTCACCCCGCTCTTTGGCATCGTCTACGACCGTTATGGCCGTGGCAGTCTGCTGATGCTCATCGGCTGCATCATCGTCACGGTGTGTCATCTTTTCTTAGCCCTCCCTCTCTTCCACGAGACGTGGATGGCCTCTGCGACAATGCTTCTCTATGGCGTGTCGTTCTCGCTCGTTCCCAGCGCGATGTGGCCTAGTGTCCCCAAGATCGTGCCGCTGAAGCAGTTGGGCACCGCCTACAGCATCATCTATTTCATCCAGAATATCGGACTGATGCTCGTCCCCATGCTGGTGGGACATGTGATGGGCACGCATACCACCGCCGACGGCACTACCGATTTCACCATGCCCATGTTGCTGTTTGCGGCCTTGGGAATGGGTGCTGTGGTCATCTCCCTGATCCTCATGGTGGTGGACAGAAAGAGAGGTTACGGGCTGTATGAAGCCAATATAAAGACAAAAAAATAGGTCACCATCTCTCAGGGTGATGACGTCAAACAGAAAACTACAACACAATGAAAGACTCGGTCATCGTACTGTCGGGCGGAATGGATTCTGTCACCTTGCTCTACGACAAACGTGAGCATATCGCCCTGGCCATCACCTTCGATTACGGCAGCAACCACAACCAGCGGGAGGCTGCCTTTGCCGCCCTGCACTGTCAACGCCTGGGCATCGAACACCTTGTGATCCCCTTGGCCTTCTTTGGCCAGTATTTCAAATCATCGCTGCTCGAAGGGGCGGATGCTATCCCCGACGGCGACTACGACGCCGATAACATGCAGTCGACAGTGGTGCCTTTCCGCAATGGCATCATGCTGTCGATCGCATGCGGTATGGCAGAGAGCCGTGGACTGACCAAGGTGCTCATAGCCAATCACTTCGGCGACCATGCCATCTATCCCGACTGCCGTGCCTCCTTCATCCGCCCCATGTCGGAAGCGATGAAGGCCGGCACCTATATCGGCGTAGAGGTTTGGGCGCCCTATACCGACATCACCAAGACCGACATCGCCCGCATCGGAAAGCAGTTGGGCATCAACTACGGAGAGACCTATTCGTGCTACAAAGGCCGCGAGAAGCACTGCGGCTGTTGCGGCACCTGTCGTGAGCGCATCGAAGCGCTCCGTGAGGCCGGCATCGACGACCCCACCGAATATGAAACCCTATCCAAGTGATTCCGCCATCCATAAGATGGCAAAAAACAACCAGCCAAGAGATGGCAAACAACCAGCCATGACACGGCAAAAAACAATCAGCCATGACACAATGGGAAGATAAGATATTGCAAATCAATGAGTTGGAGGAATGCATGCCCCGACTGGAAGCCGCTGCTATGGCAGCCCGTCAAACCATCCAACAGCAGCAAGCCACGATAGAAAAGCAGGAGGCTGCCATCCTGCAACAACAAGCTTCTATGGAACAACAGGAAGCCGATATGGAGCAACAGCAAGCCACCATCCAACAACTGCAAGCCACCATGGAGCAGCAGCAGACCGATATAGAGCAACAGCAGGCTGATATAGAGCAACACCTATCCGCCATCCTGCAGCAGCAGGCCGACATGGAGCAACTTCAAGAAGAAAAGGCTGCTTTGCAAGAGGAAAAAAGCATCCTTTTAGAAGAAAAAACCGCCCTGCAAGAGGAAAAAGCCATCCTTTTAGAAGAAAAGGCCGCCTTGCAAGAGGAAAAGGCCATGCTTCAAGAAAAATATGCCTATATGGAGCAGCAATTCACCGCGATGACGGAGAAGTTGGAAAAGATCCAGCAACGACTGGCCGAGATGGAGGAGGAAAAGCGTTTGATGGATCAGCGATTCACCACCATGCAACAGTCCGTGGAACAACTGAAGAATGCCCCCACTCCTACAGATAGCCTACCTCGCCCCACACAGAAAAAGAATCAGAAGAAAAGCACCAAGCCCCGCCAGGAGCCTAACAGTTCCCAGATGTTGCTCCTCTTTGACGACTGAAACCGACGGCTGCTCCTTCTCACCCTGCACCCATCATCTCCTGTCAGCGTCTTTCGTGGTCTTTAAATCAAAGAGATAGGTGAGCTTGATGGAGATGCCATTATGATTGGAGATGCCGAAATAATCACGCTTGGAGGCGCCATAGATATTGCCCAAGCCATAATAGTAGCGGCCCTCGATGAGGAAATGCCCCATCTTCGGATTCGACCACTCCACGCCCAAGCCGGCGGCAATACCATAATCAAAACTATTCTCCACCTTCATCGAATACTGTCTGACGATATTGTTCGACCGCCCTTCCACATACGGCTGGTTGACATCAAAATTGGTGGAGGTCGACTCTCCTAAATACCATCCCAACTGTGGTCCCGCCTGGAAGAAGAAATTCATTCCGCTCACTTCCCGGCCCCATGCCAGATGAGCAAAGACAGGCAACTGCACATAATTGATGCTGCGGCTATACTCCTCCGCAATACCCGTGAGAGGATTGATGACAGGCGCATCCTGAGTATTGAGAATGCGCTCCTTCCATCCCATCTGCGCATAGTTGAATTCCGCCAGCACCGAACAGATCATCGTATAGTATTTCTCACAGACATAACGCACCGACACACCTCCGGTGATGCCGACATGCTGGTCCTGCGTCACCGAGGGTTTGAACCCCACCGTGGAGAGCATGACACCACCATTGACACCCACGGCAAAGTCGTCGCGGTGCTTTCCGATTTGTGCTGAGGCGGTGGTGGCAAATGCGATCACCGCCATCAGCCAGATCATCCGTAACTTGAGAAACCGTTTGTCCATGCGCATCAGTAGTTCACCGACTCGATGGTGCGGTCGGTCTTGTAGTGTACGAACATGAAGTTGGTGTTCTTATGTCCTTTGCCAGCCTCTTTGAATTTCAGTGGCGACTGCACCGGCTTGTAGGTCATCTGCCCCTTTCCACCTTTAAAGGTATGGCCGAACTGCGAGAAACCGCCGATGAAGAAACAGGCGTGGTCGAAGCCGGTGAGGGCGAACCTGGGCAGTGCAGTGGCATCCATATCCTTCTCAAACCATTTCTTGTAGTTGCGCTCCACCCACTTGGTGTCGGCAGAGAGGTCGTTGTAATAGAAATAGGAAGGGACATAGGTGTCGTACTTGAAATAGTAGTCGCGGTAGACCGATGTATACATGAGCCACTCCTTATAACCAAAGAGCGAAATCTGGATGTCACTGTTGTTGGAAGTCAGCGTGTTGAGTTTCGCCAGCGTACTGTTGAGCGATGGCGAGTGCTCCGTGTTGAGGATCACCACGTTCTGCTGTGAGAGGCTGAACGCCTTGGCAAACGCCTTGTCGTTGGTCGCGAGGCTGGTCAGCGAGTAGTTGATCTTCAGATGATCCAGTTCGGCCCTGAGTTTCTTCATAAACTCCCCTTTGCCGCTCTTCTCGTCGGCACAGTCGATGATGACCACATGGTAGTTGTTGAACCACTGGATGAAGTTTTTGATGGTACGGGTCTCGAATTCTGCATCCGGCTGATAGACCTGGAAGATATTGGCATAATTCTCCACGTCGTTGCCGTTGATGGAGAAGGGGATCACCATCATCGTGTTGTGCTTCTCGCAGAAATCCGCCAGCGGTTTTACCATCTTGGTATAGAGAGGTCCGAAGATGATGTCGCAGTCGGCAGCGCCTTTTTCCTGCAGTGTCTTGGTGATGTCGCCATCGATGGGCACATTCCATGCACGCATGTCCACCGTGATGCCATCCTTCTTCACCCTATCGGCACCGAGGAGCAGACCACGGTAGTATTCCACCATGCGGCGGCCGTCACCGTCGTTGTCGTGGAGCGGCAGCATGACGCCCACCTTCACATCTTTCCTGCCCACCAGCGTCGAGGTGCTGGGCTTGGCGGCATTGGTGGAAGGTGTCGTGGCCGCATTGTTGGCAGGAGAGGTCACGGCAGCCGTGTTGCCCGCAGCGGGTGTAGAGGGCTTACCCGCTGTTGTCGAAGGTTTGTCGGCAGTTGTCGAAGGCTTATCAGCCCCCTTAGCGTAGGGGATGTTGAGCACATCGCCTCTTTTCAACTCATATCCCTGCTGGTTCATCGCAGGATTGGCGCGGACGAGTTCTTCGATGGTGATGCCATATTTCTTGGCGATGCCAAACACCGTCTCGCTCTTTTCCACCGTATGGCGGGTGCGGAGGTTATCGGTCTGTGCCTGGCCCATCATGACGACGGCCAACAGCACTGTGGTGAGGATCAATCGGATATTTCTCATGCGAATCAGTCAGTTTAACATCTGGGGTAATCAAAAACTTTTAGTCCTGAGGGTAATCAAAACTGTCTATTTCAAACATCAGCGCATTTACCCTGTGACTCTCTCCAGCCATTTCACCATGCCCCACATCACTCCCATGGAGATGAGGCAAACGATGAGGAAGACTGCCCAGCACATCCAGATAGGCCATGCGTTATACATCACCGGTCCGAGCCAGATGAGCAAGTTGCCCACGGCCGTGGCACCGAGCCACAAACCCTGGCAGAGTCCCTGCAGGTGCTTGGGCGCCACCTTGGACACGAAGGACAAGCCCAGCGGCGAGATAAACAGTTCGGCGACAGTCAACAGGAAATACAAGAAGATGAGCACCCATGGAGCAGCCTTGGGCGCATCGGTGAGACTGCGGAAATCCACGGCCGAGGGATATCCTTGGATCATGGAGAACACCATGAGGAAGAGGTATGCCAGACCGGCGATACCCATACCATAGACAATCTTCCGCGGTGTGGAGATGGCCCGTCCGCTTCTGGTGAGTGAGGCGAAAATCCACATGATGATGGGCGTGAGCACGATGACGAAGAACGGGTTGACTGCCTGCCAGATCTCGGGAGCGATGGTGTCGGTCTG
>CADCQC010000257.1 GCA_902803455.1 uncultured Prevotellaceae bacterium | reverse complement strand
CTAAGAAAAAGACCAACACGACGACGATCTCTTCCTCTTCGACAGGAAAGGTGACCCAGGTCACCGCACCCACTGCCAAAAGCATAGATGGAAAGGTCAAACAGACAGCCGCTACCATGGATCTATATTTTAACGGCAGCAAGTTTGGTGAGGTGCGCTCCAATGGTGACATCTACCTCAATGGCAGCAAGGCTGGAGAGTTTCGATCCAACGGCGACATCTACAAAAACGGCAGCAAGGTCGGTGAGATACGTCCCAACGGCGATATCTACAAGAACGGCAGCAAGGCGGGCGAGTTGCGCTCCAATGGCGATGTCTATGTCAATGGCAGCAAACAAGGCGAGATTCGCTCCAATGGCGATATCTACAAGAATGGCAGCAAAATCGGTGAGGTGCGCAACCAGCGGATTCCTGTCATCGCTGCTGTGATGTATTTCTATGGCTTTTTCAGATAAAAAAGCCGGAGCGTGAAAGCGGATATGGTAGAGCATGAGGGACTTGATGGGCTGAAAGGTCCAGGGTGTCCTTCATGCCTTTTTTGTCTTTGGATGATAGCCTGAAAATTCACATAATCGTAATATGGATATGACCATATTCTCCGCTTTTTAACGTAATTTTGCAGTTATACATGTATAGATAATTTTTTAAAGATTAGAAGTATGGACGCTTCCCCCAATTATGTGATGTTGGCCTTGCAGGTGCTGGGATCCATCGCACTTTTGATGTATGGTATGAAAACAATGAGTGACGCCCTCCAGAAACTGGCTGGTCCTCAGTTGCGCCATGTGCTCGGTGCGATGACCACGAATAGATTCACGGGTATGCTCACTGGTGTCGGCGTGACAGCCGCTGTGCAGTCGTCAACTGCTACCACCGTGATGACCGTGTCGTTTGTCAGTGCCGGATTACTCACGTTGGCACAGGCCATCTCCGTCATCATGGGTGCCAATATCGGTACCACCCTCACCGCATGGATCATGTCGGCTGGTTTCTCTTTCAATATCACCGACTTCGTCTATCCTGTTTTCCTCTTGGGTATCATCTTGATTTACAGAAAGAGCAACCGCGTCGTAGGTGATTTCCTCTTCGGTATCGCCTTCATGTTCTTGGGACTGGGTACGTTGAGGATGACAGGCACCAATATGGACCTCGGGCACAACGAGGCCGTGTTGTCTTTCTTCTCCAGTTTCGATCCCGAACGTTTCATGACCACGATACTCTTCCTGCTCATCGGTGGTGTGCTCACCATGTGTGTGCAGTCGTCTGCCGCAGTGATGGCCATCACGATGATCCTGTGCTCCAGTGGGGCGATGCCCATCTATCAGGGTATCGCACTCGTCATGGGTGAGAATATCGGTACCACGGTCACTTCCAACATCGTGGCACTCTCCGCTGGCACACAAGCGCGAAGGGCTGCATTCGCCCACATGTTTTTCAATATCTTCGGCGTGTGCTGGATCCTGGTCGTCTTTAAGCCTTTCGTTGACATGGTGTGCGGCTTAGTCGGAGAGGGAGCCAATCTCAGTTTTGTGCTTGCTGCTTTCCACACGTGTTTCAACCTCATCAATACCGGTATTCTCATCTGGTTCATACCGCAGATTGAAAAACTCGTTTGCCGCGTCATCAAAGCTAAGAGCGTCAAGGAAGAGGAAGATACGCAGTTGAAGTATATCCAAGGTGGTCTGATGAAGACACCGGAAATCTCTGTGCTCCAGGCTCAGAAGGAAACTGCACTCTTCGCACAGCGTATACAGTCGATGTTTGGAATGGTCAGACAACTCGTCGATGAGAAAGACAAAGACAAGGCTGAGGATCTGTTCACCCGTATCGAGAAATTCGAGGATGCGAGCGACAGCATGGAGATGCAGATTGCCAATTATCTGGAGAAGGTGAGTGATGCTCATCTTTCCGATGAGACGAAGGAGAAAATCCGACAGATGTTGCGTGCTATCAGCGAGATAGAGAGTATCGGCGACTCTTGCTACAAACTGGCCCGCACGTTGCACCGCCGTCAGGAGTCGGGAACGGATTACACCAACAACCAATATGTCCAGATGAAAGGCATCTTGGTGCTCCTCGATGAGGCGCTCACACACATGAATATCATCATGAAGGGAAGACGCGAGGAGCAGGATATCAACGAGACCTACCGCATCGAGAACGATATCAATGCCATGCGCAACAAACTCAAAATGGAGAATATCCGTGCGGTGGACGAGCACCAGTACGACTATGCCCTCGGCACCATGTTCATCGATTTTATCAGTGAATGTGAGAAGTTGGGCGACTATGTGGTCAATGTCGTAGAAGCAAGATTTGGAAGATAGACGGCTTAATGCCTGAACCATTCAGAAAAGGACGTTTCGTATTTTTGTGGCATGAAGAAAAGCATTCTGGTTGTAGACGACGAGCAAGACATCGTTGAGATCTTGGAGTTCAACCTCAAGACGAAGGGATTTCAGGTGCAGGTGGCTTATTCGGCCGAGGAGGCACTCATGAAAATGAGGAATAACACCTTTGACCTGTTGCTCCTCGACGTGATGATGCCTGGCATGTCGGGATTTGATCTGGCTAAAAGATTAAAAGGGTCTGTGCCGATCATCTTCATCACTGCCAAGGATGCTGAGGATGACATGCTGGCGGGATTCGGCTTGGGAGCGGATGATTATATCGCCAAGCCCTTTTCGCTCAGAGAGGTCCAGGCAAGGGTCAATGCTGTCCTGCATCGCACGATGGAGCCGGAGAAGAATAGCAAGGACTATCTGAGATATCATGGCATGGAGATGGACCTGGTGGCTAAGACCTTGGTGGTCGATGGCACCCAGGTACCACTCACCAAGACGGAGTTTGCCTTGCTCAGCCTCTTGCTGCGACATGTCGGAAAGGTGTTCACCAGGCAACAGCTGATCAATATCATCTGGCCGCCTGATGTCATCGTCACCGACCGCACGGTGGATGTCAATATCAACCGCATCAGAAAGAAAGTTGGAGTTTATTCCGCCAATATTATCACACGACAGGGATTCGGATATAGTTTCGATAGGATAGAAAAAGAATGACTGAGGGGAGAAAGATGTTTTTCAGTGTCATGGCCATCTTCCTCGTCTATGCACTCTTTTTCATCTTGTTTGAGGATTATGACCGGAAGCTATTCGATGAGAATAGTGACTTGCACCTGTTGGTGTTTTCTGCCTTCGTCATGATTGGTCTGGGTTTTTTGCTCAACCGTTACTCCCATCGGATGGATGAGCGGATCAGTAGGGAGCAGGCGGAAAAGGAACAGACCATGCGCCGGCAACTCACCCATAACATCGCTCATGAACTGAAAACACCGTTGGCCAGCATTACCGGTTTTACGGAAACGCTGATCGAGCATCCAGATATTGATGAGCAGACAAGACAACAGTTTCTTGCCCGTACGTTGCAGCAAGCCAAGCGGCTCACCTCGCTCATGCAGGATATCTCCATCCTCAACAGGATGGATTATGCTCCTGAGGCGCTTGAGGTGGAAAGGGTCAACGTGGCCTCGCTCATGAGTGAGATCACTGAGGAAACGGCATTGGCCTTGAAAAAAAAGCAGATGAAGCTCAGAAATTGTCTCCAAGGCACCATTCTCGTCTTGGGCAATCCCTCGTTACTCTACAGCATCTTCCGAAATCTGATCGATAATGCCATCAATTATGCCGGGGAAGGTACTACGGTCGATGTGGAGGCACATGAGCAACCCGACACATGGCTCTTCTCTGTCTCCGATAATGGAGTAGGGGTGGCGGAGGAGCACCTGCCCAGAATTTTTGAGCGTTTTTATAGGTTGGACAAAGGAAGAAGCAGAAGCATGGGTGGAACAGGACTGGGGCTCGCCATCGTGAAGAATGCGGTGACCATGCATGGGGGGACCATCACCGTCTCCCGTAACTTCCCTCATGGATTACGATTCACCTTTACCCTAAAGAAATCGACAGAAATCTGACGGAAGGTGAAATCATCACCAAACAATAACGACATTACGTTACTTTGCGGGATTTTGAAAACGTTTTCGTGTCATCCTGCTTTTTTATGACGTCGTTTCTTTGATGGAGCGTTTTTTATTTGTATTTTTGCAATCATATCTATTGTAATAACAAATCTATTAAAATCAACAAAACCTACTTATCATGAGGAAATTTATAATGCTCACGTTCATGTTGGCTGGGGTGGCTTGCATGGGATGGGCCGATTCCAAAGAGACGGTCACCGTGAACGGCAGTGTGGTGGATAAATTCGCCACTCGCATCACGTTTAATGGAGATCAACTGACGCTGACCTTTGCGGATGGCAATACACTGACCGAAGAGATAGACAAAGTCGCTGTCGATATGAATTATGTGGCTGTGTTTAGTGATGCGGCTGGAT
>CADCQC010000256.1 GCA_902803455.1 uncultured Prevotellaceae bacterium | reverse complement strand
GAATTTCAAAAGCGTGAAGCGAAAGGAACGCAAAGATCCTCCGTTAAACAAAGGCAAGGGTGCTGATGACATCCGCGAATACTTCATTCACGACGGCATTGTGATTGACACCAATGACCTCGCCTTGTACGATGCCATCACCGTTCAATCGCTGAAGGATTTCCTTCACCAGATGCTTGCCAACGGACATATCTACGAGTATATCATGAAAACAGCGAAATAGTTGCAATAGTTGCATCTGTTTTTATACTCCACACAGGTAATTTCATCATGGAAATTACCTGTGTTTTTCATTTTGGAATCATCTTCTCTGTTTTTTGCTGATTTGATTTTTATGCATATTTCTTGCATAAACACGTCGGTTTTTCGAAAAAAATGCTGATTTTTTACTGGTTTTATAGGCCAATTTCACGAAATGATAAGATTATTTCACGAAATGATAAGGCTATCGGAGCTTTACGGGGCTAACTTTGCATCGTCAAACATCAATGATATGTCCAATGCCAAATACCAAGACGCCGCCATGGAATATGCCATGTGGTATCATGAGCATCTACTCAGGATGGAGGATGTTTTGGGTAAAAAGATGGAGGCTAAAATTGAGGAGATTCTCGACAGAAAAATCCATGAATATTTGGAAATAGGAGTGATCCCCAAGCCGAAAACGGACATTCAAAATGATGACTAAGAAACAAGAGACAGAGTTTTTTTATGTACTTCTTTAATTAACAATTCAATTATTTTTAAAACAAATGAAAACATTGATCAATTTCGCAATGGCTGCTATCGCAGTAATCGTATTGGCCTCATGTGGCAATGGTGTTACCAAACTTGAGGGTGAGACCGTGGAAACAAAGTATTACTCCATGATCATTCCGCAGACTTGGGAACAGAATTCTGGCAACAAAGACGAGAACTTCAGATTGATGAAGAAACTTGAAGACGGATCTTGGTGCACCATGACCATTTATGCCTATCCTGATAGAGACAGTGAACCTGCACAGGCCAATTCAGGCAATGTCAACGCTGGATATACTGACAAAGGAGACATCAAATTCGGCAATACCGTGTATAATGTGGCTGTCAAAGAGGTGGAGAAACCGACAAATACACTTTACACCAAACTGACAGAAAAGGGCTTGATGCTCATTTCTCTCTACAATGGCTCCATTGAGGATCCTGAGATAAAGGCCATCATCGAGAATATCACACTTAAATAACGGATTCTTTTTCAAGAATTACCATAACAGAAGAATCAAACTTAGTGAATTACTTTATTTCAATTACTTAATTACAGTTATGAAAAAAATGATTTTCAGCATCGCCATCGCTGCCATCGCAGGGCTGATGGTATCTTGTGGAGGTAAAACAGACAACAATGGGGAGACTACTGAAGCTGAACAGGCTTACACCTTCTCCGTACAGAACAACATCACTGGTACTACCGGCACTGCCAACTGCCATATTCCCGAACTGGGGGCTCCTATGTCATTTGAAGTGGCTGGTGAGGGCGACATCCTCGATGTTACCGCCACGGTGAAAGTGAAGCATCGTGACAAGGCTGAACTGGCCGACGAACCGCGCGCTACCACTGAGTTATGGATCAGCGGACGTCAGGATGACAACAAGGATACCAAGATAACCCTCACTGCTGATGAAGAGATGCAGAAACAGATCGTAGAATGGCTCAGCCAACCTACAGGCACAGAACTCGACATCATCTTCAAAGGTAAAGTGCCAAAGGCTGACCTTGACAAGCTGAATGCAAAAGAATGCACCAATACGTTGGTCCTCTAATGCAGATATATTGGATGACGTACTTACAAAAATGACATATCTGTCAAAGAGAGTGGATATCCTTGCGATACCCGCTCTCTTCATTTGTTAGCGGACGCCACCGCCACCGCCTCGGCCAGAGAATCCGCCGCCGCCACCGCGCCAGGAGGAATGGCCACCACCACCAGAGGAGCGAAGGGAGGATGACCTGCTTCTTGAAGAAGAGGCAAGGGCATTCAGACGGTCTTTTTCCATGATGTCAAGCATATGGGCTGAACTCTTATAGATGGAGGCATATACGGCGGGAAGAACGAGGTTATCTGATAACTGGCTGGCTACCTGATCCATCTTGAAGAACTCTGGATTGATGGCTTTCATATCTTTCATCACTTGCTCGGCATTGCCATAAAGGGTGGCCCACACCATATAGTCACACCACAAACGGGTTTCTGTCAGATGGCGCTCGTTCATCAACGTAAAGTCTTCGAGAAATCGCTTGAAACCGTATACCTCGTTCTTTTCGTCCTGGCGCTTTTGGTAGTATTTCCTGTCGCGTTTGGTGTAGAGCATCTGAATAAAAGAACGGACAAGCTTCCGCTGGTTCTTATCATCCATAAACGTTTCAAGCTCTTTGGGATCGAGGACACTGTTTGTGCCGGAGGCTTTCTTGATGATTTCGTGCATCTTAAAGGCGAGTGGCGACAAATCTTTGTACAGGGATAAGTCCTTCACCACAAAGCGTTTGGTCATCTCACCCGTTTCCGTCATCACTGGCTGGATACAAAATGCGCCTTCATTGATCAACTGCAGAATGGTGGCGGAGATGAGACGTTTGTAATCCGGGGATTTCCCAAAATTAAAAGCGTTCAGCATGTCATTGGCCTGCTGGAGGTTGCCTTCCAGTGGAATAGACTTGAAATAGTCCACTGTTTTTGCCCATT
>CADCQC010000255.1 GCA_902803455.1 uncultured Prevotellaceae bacterium | reverse complement strand
TCAACCGAGTTCAAGGCTGGTGATATCAGTAAGTATCTGACTGGATTTGAAGTGTTAAACCCAGATTTGGTGATTTGTCATTTAGATATCAAGGCATCCATGCAGATTGATCTGACGGTCAACAAGGGCCGTGGCTATGTGCCTGCCGATGAAAACCGCGATTTCTGCACAGATGTCAATGTTATTCCAATCGATTCTATCTACACCCCAATCCGCAACGTCAAGTATTCTGTAGAGCCTTATCGCGTTGAGCAAAAAACCGACTACGACAAACTCGTCATTGAGGTGTCGACCGACGGTTCCATCCATCCGAAGGATGCGCTCAAAGAGGCTGCTAAGATTCTTATCCATCACTTCATGCTCTTCTCTGATGAGAAGATCACTCTTGAGAATCCTGACAACACGGGTAATCAGGAATTTGATGAAGAGGTGCTCCACATGCGCCAGCTTCTTAAGACAAAACTTGTCGACATGAACCTGAGCGTGCGTGCACTTAACTGTCTCAAGGCTGCTGACGTGGAGACACTTGGCGACCTCGTGCAGTATAATAAGACAGACCTCCTTAAATTCCGTAACTTTGGTAAAAAGTCGCTCTCTGAACTGGACGATTTGCTCGAGGGACTGAATCTTTCGTTTGGAACTGACATCTCAAAGTACAAACTTGAAAAATAAAAACTTAAAATGAGACATAATAAGAAATTCAACCATTTGAGCCGTACGGCTGATCATCGTCACGCCATGCTTGCCAACATGACCATCTCGCTGATCATGCACAAAAGAATCACTACGACTCTCCCTAAAGCCAAGGCTCTTAGGAAGTATGCCGAGCCGCTGATCAACCACTGCAAGGACGACTCTACACATTCACGCCGCGTGGTGTTCAGCTATCTCCAGAACAAGGAGGCGCTCAAGGAACTTTTTGGCCCTGTGGCAGAGAAAGTGGGCGATCGCCCCGGAGGATACACACGTATCATCAAACTCGGTCATCGTCTGGGTGACGCTGCTCCAATCTGTTTCATCGAACTGGTCGACTTTGACGACAACATGGCTAAGACCGCCACTGCCGCTAAGAAGACTCGTCGTGGACGCAAGTCTTCGGCTAAGGCTGCTGAGGCCACTGAGGCTGCTGCTCCTGCAGAAGAGCCAAAGGCTGAGTAAAAAGACCATTTGCTTTTGAAACGCAATTTATCATAAGAACTCTCGGGCATATCGTCCGGGAGTTCTTTTTTACGTTTTAGGGGATTCCCTATCCCTTTTTGGGGATTTTCCTTATTCCTCTTTGTCACAACCTGATTAATTTTGCACTGGTGATAAGTCGATTGATGTGGCGAACACAGAGCCGGCAACCGATCATCTGCCATTTTATCGGCCTTTTTGCACCAGTGAACAGAAATAATTATTATATTTGCATCAGAAAAAATCTTAGAAAGATGAGAAAAATAGCTATTTTGACAGTTTGCTCCGTGCTGATCCTCAGCGGATGTGGCACTTATACAGGTAGTGGAGCTTATGTGGGTGCCCAGTTTGGCACAGTTCTCGGATCTGCCATCGGCGGCTTAACCGACGGTTGGTACGGTCATAACATGGGAGCTATTATCGGTATGGCTGGTGGCGCTGCCGTGGGTGCTGCCATTGGAAGTGCTGCCGACAAGGCTGATAGGGAGGAACGTCATCAGCATTATGAGAACGTGCAGAGACGGAAGGCTCAGGATAATAGATCTGCCGGATACGAGAACCGGAATGTGGAGCGTCAATATGATGATTCCAGATATTACGATCCGACAAATAGTGGCGACGACCGTCTTTACGACTTCCGTAGTTCTGATTACACTTCCGACTATTCTGCTGCCAATGCACGCACCTTGGATCCAGGCTCGTCGAGCATTGAGGATATCAGTTCCAATTACAAGGTCAATACGGCAATAGAGATTCGCAATCCGCGTTTCGTCGACAACAACCGGGATGGCTTGATGGTGTCTAATGAGATCTGCAAAGTGATTTTCGAGGTGTACAACACTTCCAACAGCATGCTCTACGACCTTCAGCCTATGGTGGTGGAGTCCTCTGGCGCCAAAAATATTTATATCTCTCCTTCGGTGCATGTCGAACAGTTGGCACCGGGCAAAGGCATCCGTTATACCGCCATGGTCAAGTCTGGGAAATTGAAGAATGGTACAGCCAACTTCTGCTTGTCGGTTCTGCAGGGTGAGCGTGTCATGTCAAATGTGTCGGAATTCTCCATCGAGACGAGAAAATAAGGCCATCTCCCCAATACACGTCTATACCATATCTCCAAGATTCGCCTATCCCATAAAAAGCCAGCCAGCAAAGGAATTTGCTGGCTGGCTTTTTATCATTGACGAGATAGCGAGATCTATACGATACCCTGAGCCATCATGGCGTTGGCCACTTTCATGAAACCGGCAATATTGGCACCTTTCACATAGTTGATATAGCCATTGGGCTCCTTGCCGTATTTCACGCATTGCTCATGGATGTTTGACATGATGGTATGCAACTTCTGGTCGACTTCGGCACCACTCCACGACAGGCGCATGGAGTTTTGGGTCATTTCCAGACCTGACGTAGCCACACCACCAGCGTTGACAGCCTTGCCAGGTGCGAACAATTGTCCTGCGGCGATGAATTTATCCACTGCCTCAGCGGTGCAGCCCATATTCGACACTTCTGCCACGCACAGTGTCTTATTGGCCAGCAGCATATCTGCATCTTCACCGTTGAGCTCATTCTGTGTGGCGCAGGGGAGAGCTATGTCTACTTTCACCTCCCATGGCTTGCGGCCTTCATAGAAGGTGGAGCCTTCAAACTCCTCAGCATAGGGTGAGCAAATGTCGTTGCCGCTGGCGCGGAGTTCCAGCAGATAACTGATCTTCTCATCATCGAGACCGGCAGGATCATAGATGTAGCCATCGGGGCCGGAGATGGTCACCACCTTGGCTCCCAGCTCTGTAGCTTTCTTGGCTGCTCCCCAGGCAACATTGCCAAAACCACTGATGGCGACAGTCTTGCCCTTGATGTCAATGCCGTGGGTTTCTAGCATCTGATGTACGAAATATAGCGCACCGAAACCAGTGGCCTCGGGACGGAGGATGGAGCCGCCCCATTCCAAACCCTTGCCGGTCAGCACACCTTGGTATTGATGAGTCAGTTTCTTGTACATGCCGAACAGATAACCGATCTCGCGTCCGCCAACACCGATGTCACCCGCAGGAACGTCCATGTCGGGACCGATGATCTTGTGCAATTCCAGCATGAATGCTTGGCAGAAACGCATCACCTCTGCATCGCTCTTGCCGCGGATGGAGAAATCGGCGCCACCTTTGCCGCCACCCATGGGTAGCGTGGTGAGCGCATTCTTGAAGGTCTGCTCAAATCCCAAAAACTTCAAAATCGACAGGTTGACTGACGGGTGGAAACGCAGACCACCTTTGTAGGGGCCGATGGCACTGTTATATTGCACACGGTAGCCAAGGTTCACCTGTACCTCGCCTTTGTCGTCCACCCAGGGCACACGGAAAGTGAGGATACGCTCTGGCTCCACAATGCGTTCGATAATCTTTGCTTTCTCAAACTCAGGATGCTGGTTGTACACCTCCTCGACCGACAATAGCACTTCTCTGACTGCCTGTAGGTACTCCGACTCGCCTGGATGCTTTTGCTCCAAGGCACGCATGATTTTCTCAACTTCCATAGTAATGTTTTTTAAGGTAGTAATAACAAACTGTTGTTTTCGTATCGCAAATATATAGATTATTCAGTTAACATCCAAATAAAAACCTTACATTTTTATGTACGTTCCTTTCTTTTTGATAATTGCCAGAATACTACCACGCCTCAGGGCGGCCGAAATCTCTTCACACATTTGGCTTTTTCGTTGAAATCCGTTATTTTTGCAAATGAAAACAATCTGCACATGGATAATATCATACCTCAGGAATTCTCCAAGTTTTATCTGAAGGATGTGTCATTTGTCAATCTGATGACACACCGTATCTTCAATGTCCTTATCGTGGCCAATCCATACGATGCCTTCATGCTCGAAGATGATGGCCGTGTCGACGAGAAGATTTTTGATGAGTATATGCAGCTTGGTATG
>CADCQC010000254.1 GCA_902803455.1 uncultured Prevotellaceae bacterium | reverse complement strand
TACCCACTGTTTGTATTGCTGGCGCCAGAACACATAGCGGCCATTGACACGTGGCGATAGGCTCTGCACCGTGCCGTAGTCGGAACCGTTGCCGACAATGACTCGATGATTGTCTCCATCCAAGTCGACAAGGAGCAGCCTATCGTCCTGGCACATCTTTATATGAAACGCGATGCCACGCCCGACAGCGAGAAGAACACGGTGGCCTACCTCAGAGACAGCTATGTGGACGACCTCATCAGATACATGCTCAACGACCGTCTGAGTGAAATCCGCCAGCAGCCCGATGCACCCTTCATGAGTGCCACCGGCCGTGCCGGCACCTTCTTTGTGAGCCGCACCAAGGATGCCTTTTCAATCAGTCTGAGCTGCAAACAAGACAACATTCTCGGCGGACTCATCTCTGCCGTGGGAGCTGCGGAGCGTGCCCGTCAGCATGGATTCACCCAAGCTGAGCTCGACAGGGCCAAGCGACTCGTCATGGCAGCCACAGACCGGCAGTATAACGAGCGCAATGACCGGCGCAACAGTTATTTTGTGAACCGATGCGTGAACAATTTCCTCAACTGTGAGCCACTCATCTCGGTGGAGTATGACTATGAACTGACCAAGCGCTTCAACAGCGAGGTGACACTTGACGAGGTGAACAAGGCCGTGAAAGAACTCATCACCGACAAGAACCAGGTGATGGCCCTCTATGGTCCCGACAAGGAGAGCGTGCACATCCCCTCCAAGGAGGCACTACAGCAGGTGGTGCTCGCCGCACAACGGCAAGAATATGCACCTTTCCCCGAAGTGGCCGTAGCCGAGAACCTCATCTCAACCTTACCACAGCCGGGAACCATCGTGGAGGAGAAGCCCTATGACAATTACGGGTTCACCGAACTGATCCTTTCCAACGGCATGCATGTGTATGTGAAGTCGACCGACTTCGAAGCTGATGCCGTGACCATGACCATGAAGGCCGACGGAGGCACCTCTGTCTATCCCGACAGCGACATCCCCAATTTCTCACTCATCACCAGCGGTGTGACAGAGGGCGGTGTGGGCGACGTTGATGCCATCACCCTGAAACGTATGCTCACTGGCAAGGTGGCGCGCGTGAGTCCTTCTGTGGGGTCAAGGGGACAGAGCATCTCAGGCTCCTCATCGGTGAAGGAGATGAAGACCATGTTTGAACTCGCATACCTCTACTTCACACATCCAAGGCGTGACGATGCCGCCTTTGCCGGACTCATCAACCGTACACGCTCGTTCCTCACCAACCGCAATGCCAGTCCGAAGGTGGACTACAACGACTCTATCAACGCCATTCTCTACAACCACCACCCGCGCCTTGAGCCCGTGAAACAAGCCACACTTGACAAAGTGAGCTATGACCGTATTCTTGAGATTTACAAGGAACGTTTCAGCGATGCGTCGAACTTCAAGACGGTGATTATCGGAAAAATCGACATGAATCAACTCCGGCCGCTCATCTGCCAATACCTGGCCTCACTGCCTTCCACCGGAAAACACGAACAGACCAACTGGACCAACGTGCCGCGCATCGTGAATGGCACCAGCGTGCACAAGTTCGTCAAGAAGCAGGCCACTCCATTGGCCAACGTGAGTATTGTCTACACCACCGACGTGGAGTTCACTGCGAAGAACGACCTTACGCTTGACTTCCTGCGCCGCGTGCTGCAAATCGCCTATACCGACTCTGTGCGTGAGGAGAAGGGTGGAACCTATGGCGTGAGCGTGAACTTTGACCTTGACAAGGACGACAAGCCCAACACCACGCTGAGCATTCAGTATAATGCCGATCCCACCCGATACGCTGAACTCAACCCCATTATCTACAAGCAGTTGGAGAATATCGCCAACTATGGACCTGCAGCCTCATCGATGCAGAAAATCAAGGAATACCTGCTCAAGCAGTACGACCAGATGGTCATCACCAACGACTACTGGGACTATATCGTCTGGCATGAGTTAGAGGATGGTGTGGACTTCGACAAGGACTACAAGCGGTTGGTGACTGAGACCACTGCCGCCGATGTGCAGCAGATGGCGCGCCGCATCCTTGATGCCAAGCGTTGCATTGAGGTCACCATGCTCTCGGAGTAAACCATACGCCTTACATAGGAAAGACAAATGGAAATACTACCCGACAATGATTCCTATTCCTCTTGCCGGAACATGTTCTTGACAAAGTAATATAGTGCCATCAGTGTGGAACCCATCATGGCCAGGACCATGTCCTTCTGGGCATCCCAGACGTCACCTTGCTGGCCGTTGTAGTTGTCCGCCTGTTCCGGTGAGAGGACGATGGTGAGCAACCACTCGAACAACTCATATACCATGCTGCCTGTCTGGATGATGAGCCAGGCCATGAAAACAGCAGGTAGCGTTTTCAAGTTGAACCATTGCTTGCAAGCATATTGTAGATATGGGAACAGCAAAACGCCAAAACAAAAATGGACAAACCTGTCATAATGGTTGCGGGTGTCCTGAAAGAAGTCGGCATCGACAATGCCCAGGGAGACACTCCACTCCTTGTAGGGTACATAAGAGTAGATGTACCTTGCT
>CADCQC010000253.1 GCA_902803455.1 uncultured Prevotellaceae bacterium | reverse complement strand
GTGCCACCAAGGCTGTGGTGCAAACGAATGCTACCGCAGAAAAAAATAGCCTTTTGAAATTCATAGTTTTAATGTTTAATATTTAATATTTAATTATTTAATATTTAATCTTTAATGTTTAATCTTTCATCTTTAATTTTTCATCTTTCATTTACACTGCTACTTTCCCTGCAATATGAGGCCACGGATCATAACCCGTCAACTCAAAGTCTTCGTAGGTGAAATCTGTCAACTCATGAATGTCGGGGTTGAGCTTCATCACTGGCAGCGGACGGGGCTCTCGACTCAGTTGCAACTTCACTTGTTCGGTGTGGTTCAGATAAATGTGGGTGTCGCCCGTGGTGTGGATGAAGTCGCCGGCCTCCAAACCTGTCACCTGGGCCATCATCTGCAGCGATAGGGCATACGACGCGATGTTGAAGGGGACACCCAGGAAGGTGTCGGCGGAGCGCTGGTAGAGTTGAAGACTCAGACGGCCTTCGGCGACATAAAATTGGAACATCGTGTGGCAGGGGGGCAGAGCCATTTCATCCACCTCTGCCACATTCCATGCACTGACGATCATGCGGCGGGAGTCGGGGTTGTGCCTGATCTGGTCCACCACCTTGGCGATCTGGTCGATGGTACCACCTTGGTAGTCGGGCCAGGAGCGCCATTGATGACCATATACAGGCCCCAATTCGCCGTTCTCGTCTGCCCATTCGTTCCAGATTCTCACGCCGTGCTTTTGGAGCCACTTCACATTGGTGTCGCCACGGAGAAACCACAGAAGCTCGTAGATGATGGATTTCAGATGGAGTTTCTTGGTGGTGAGAAGGGGAAAGCCATCCGACAGGTGAAAACGCATCTGATGGCCGAAAATGCTGCGGGTGCCTGTGCCTGTGCGGTCGGATTTCACCACACCTTCTCGCATGATCCTGTCAAGCAGGTCTAAATATTGTTTCATAGCTTTATTAATATTTCTTCGTCTTCTTCAGGGATGTGTGAACTCTTGATCTTCCATTCCTGGGGATACAGGTTGTTGGCTCGCTGACCTACATTCTTGGCGAACCCCAATGGAATATCGTGATAGGTGAACAGAAGATGGCCTCGTGGATGATTGCTTCCGACGGCGATGGGCTCACGACGCAGATAAGTGATGGCTTCCGGTTTGGTGAGGGCTACCTCATCAAAAACGCCGCGACGCAATCCGAGGGAGAGGGCAAGTGAGGGGTGGGGGATGAATTGCCGACCCTTATCTGTGGCTACCGTGATGCCGGCATGCATGATACGGAGCTGGTGGGCTTGTTCATAGAGGGGCTCCCATCGTCTGGGTATGGCGATGATGGTGTCGCCTTGTTTTTTAAAAGTATAAGAGGTTGGCTCTGCCAACCATGACATGATGTCTGGCGGGATTGAACCGGTCGGTTTCTCATGCCGTCTCGCAGATTCTCGTCTCTTCGTCATCTTCTGAGAGGACTGGTCGGGGGCATCGTCTTCCGGTGACTTGCGGAGAACGGCCATAAACAGACCTTCTCCTTTGGTGATGCCGGGGATGAAACGGTAGACAGGCAAGGGTTCCCTGCAGTATAGGTCGCCTGTGATGTGCCATTGCTCATCGGTATCCACAGCAAGTGGTTCCGCACCCAGCGTGGTCATCATCCATTGCACATTCTCCTCGTTCTCGCGGGTGTTGAGAGTACAGGTGGAGTAGATCAGAAGACCGCCTGGACGCAGACAACTCCAAATGTCTTCCACTATCTGGCGTTGCAGCTGCTGACAATGGGCGACATTGTGCACCGACCATTCGGTGATGGCTCCTTCATCCTTGCGGAACATACCTTCACCGGAGCAGGGCACATCGGCGAGTATCACGTCAAAACGGAGGCCTGACCTCACGTAGTCGGGGGCGTAATTGTTGGTGACCACGACATCCTGATGGCCGTATTTCTGAATGTTCTCCAACAGTATCCGGGCTCGTGACGGTATGGGTTCATTAGCGAAGAGCATACTGCCGTCGGGTAATGCGGAGAGGGCGGCGGTGGTCTTCCCGCCGGGGGCTGCACAAAGGTCGAGCATCACGACGGGCTGGGTGACGTGTTGGCGGATCACCTTGTCGATGAACATCGAGGCGGCGTCTTGCACGTAATAGGCACCGGCATGCAATAGGGGGTCGAAGGTGAAGTTGGGACGATGGCTGAGGTAATGGCCGAGATGGCACCAGGGCACATCTTCTCCGGCAAGAGAACTGCCGACCTCATGACCCCTGCTCTTCTGGGGGTGAAGGCGGATACTCACGGGAGGGGGCTGGAGCATACCTGCGGCATAGCGGGCGAAAAGGCTGTCGCCCATCATCTGCCGGGTATAGGTGGTGAATTCCTCAGGCAACTGCATAACGACAAATCAGAATTCAATGTCGAAACCGTCGTCTTCCAACGAAGGCTTTTCCTTCTCTTTGGGTTTGGGCGGGGTGGTAAGGTTGCCTTCTTTGTCCGTCATGCCGTAGGTGGTGCGGAGCACGATAAACTCGGTGCGGCGGTTGAGCTGGTCGCAGATGGCTTGTTTGTCTTTGTCGAGGGCTTTGATGAAATCCTCCGTCAGCACGTCGCCTTCTTTCAGCCAGTCGTATTGGGCGGCCAACTTCTTGCGGATGACTTTTGGCTTTTCTTTGCCATAACCCTTGGGGGTCAGGCGGTCGGTCACAATACCGTGGGAGATGAGGTAGTTGACCACCGACTCGGCTCTTCGCTGAGACAGACCGACATTATAGGCCTGACTGCCATGGTAATCGCAGTGGGCACTCAACTCAATGGTCACATTGGGATTCTCGTTGAGAAGCGTCACCAGTTCGTCGAGGGCTTGGGTCGACTCGGGGCGAAGCGTGGCTTTGTCGTAGTCGTAGAAGATATTGTCGATCATCACGGGCACACTGATGGAGGCCAGGGGGAACTGGAGCACATGCTCTTCCGACTCGCCGGTTTCCACCACATGGAGCTCTTCCTTGTGGTTGAGGAATCCGCGGCAGGCGGCCAGGAAGACGTAGTCGACACCGGGGGTGAGCACCTGCTCAAAAGAACCGTCACTGCGAACGCTCAGTTTCTCATTGGTTCCGTCGTTGCCGACCATATACACTTGGGCGGCGGTCAGTTCATAACCGTCCATCTCATACACCCATCCTTTCACCGTCTGGATGATCTCGGGCTTCTCAAAACTGTAGATATGATCCCAACCACGGCCGTCTCCACGGTTGGAGCAGAAGAAACCGCGGTTATGGGGACCTTCAAAGGTCATACCGAAGTCATCGCCCTGAGAATTGAGCGGATAGCCTGGATGTTCCAACTCCCAGGTGCCAAAATCGTTGACCATGGCGATGAAGATATCCAGACCGCCGAGACCTCCGTGACCGTTGGAGGAAAAATAGAAATCGCCGTTGGGACGGAACGTGGGGAACATCTCGTCGCCGGCCGTGTTGATGGTGGGACCGAGGTTCTCCACACCTCCCGTGCCGGAGGAGGTGAGACGCACGCGCCAGATGTCAAGACCGCCTTCACCGCCTGGCATGTCGGAGGTGAAATATAGCCACTCTCCGTCGGGAGAGATGGCCGGATGGGCAAAACTCGATAGCGTGTCGTTGGTCAATTTCACTTCAGAGGGCTTGCTCCATGCGGCATCGGAACGGTTGGACTTCACGATCTGGGCATATCGGGGATACATGGGGTCGGTCGTGCAGAGTGTGAGATACATCTCACGCTGGTCGGGACTGAAGCAACAGGCTCCTTCGTCGTTTTCGCTGTTGAGGCCTGATTCCACACGCTCTGGCTTTCCCCATTTGCCCTTGTCGTCTTTCTGCGAGAAGAATATGTCGCCGTTTTTCGTGCCGGTAATGCCGCTCAATTCATCTCCATCTGCCTCATTGCGCGTGGAGGTGAAGAAGAGTTGGTCGTGATTCTCACCCAACAGCATTGGGGAGAAATCTGCGCGACGGGAATTGAAGATGTCCATCTTCTTCACCGTATAGCGTGAACCGGCTTCTTTCTGACGGGGGGCTGAGAGGGCTGACTGAAGACCCTCGCGGGCTTGCGGGTTGTCGGGCATCGAGTCTAAAGCGATCTGATACTCTGCGGCGGCTTCCTTGTAGTTGCCGTTCTTCATCAGTTGACGGGCAAACGACAGGTGGGTCTCGCCGTTGTCTTGCTTATATCTGACCACGTTGCGGTAAGCGGCGATGGCTTTCTGGGTGGAATTGATCTTTTCGTAGCAGAGGGCCATCTTGTTGGCTACCTGACCTCGGCGGCTGCGCTCCTTGGCGGGTATCTTGGAATAGGCGGACTTGAATTCGGAGGCGGCATCATAATACTCGCCTAAGGCAAGGTGCTTCTCACCTCGCTTCAAGTTCTTGTCCACACCACAGGATGCCAGCAGCACCAGCAGGAGGATGGCCATAGGAATACGTTTGTTTCGCATGATATATCTTATAACGTATTGTCTCTGACTTTTATTGTGAGGGGGCGCATTTATTGTGAAGACTGTGCGCCATCAAGGGGGATGCGCTCCAGATCGTCGGGCACGATCACATGGCCGTGATAGACTGAGGTGGCTTCGGCCGTATAGCGCTCACGGCGTGTGTCCAGGGTCTTGTCTTCTGTATGATAGAGTATAAGGTGGGGCACCTGGAGACTTTCGGCCAGACGGGCGGCATCGATCACTGTGCTGTGGTGTTTCTTGTAGGGCTGGAATCGATCGCGGTCGGCATAGAGACAGAAGGCTTCGCTCATCAGCCAGTCGGCACCACGCACATAGTGCTCATTCTCCTCGCTATAGGGCTCGTCTCCCAGACAGACAAGACGGATACCGCTTGACAGCGTGGCGGAAAAACCAAACTGGCGTTCCTTCGTGGAGTGGATGTCAAAACAGTCAAAATGCATGTCGTCCACGATGAACGTGCTGCCGTCGACTACCTCATGAAACTCCACGGCACTGCCAAGACCGGATGATTGCTTCGCAGGAAGTAACTGCTGGCAAAGGTAGGTCAATATGTCGAGCACCTTGCGGTGACTGTATACACGGAACGGGGTGGGCTGACGATACTGGAGTGCCATCCGCAACAACCACACCACTCCCAATATATGATCGGTATGGGCATGGGTGACATAGAGGTCATGGATGTCTTCCCATCGGACGGCGGCATCTTGCAACTGACGGAGAATACCGTTTCCGCCTCCGGCATCCACGAGCAGCATGTGACCTTGGGGGTTGCGGAGGATAAAACAGGTGTTGTAACAGCTCGTGACCGTGGCGTTGCCGGTACCGAGTATGATCACTTCATGTGATGGCGTAATGGAGGGAGACATGACTGTTATAGAAGTTTGGTTGGTCCTATTTTTTGGCAAAATTAGACTTTTTTCCTAACTTCCTTGCACCATATTGTGAAAAATACCGCAAAAATGATTATTTTTGCCGTGGAAGTAATGCGCTTTCTTCCTATGACTGACTAAATGCCATACAATGAGAGGAGTTTTAACGTGCATATTATTAATACTGACGACCATGACTGCTACTGATACTACCGACAGCCTAATGACTACTCCTGCCGTGAGACCTGCCACACAAGCAGGACGTTTTTATGAGAGTGATCCTTCGGTCTTGAGACGAGAGGTGGACAGCCTTCTCGCGAAGCATCAAGGCGAGGAGACCTTCCAAAACCTCGCCGCGATCATCGTGCCACATGCCGGGTATGTCTTCTCCGGTAATGTGGCGGCTACTGCCTACATGGCCATACCTGTGCAGAAAAAGTATCAACGGATATTTCTCATAGGACCGAGTCATTATGAATGGCTGAATGGGGCTTCGGTCAATACGGAGGTGGACTTCTACGAGACACCGCTGGGGAAGGTCAGGGTAGATACGGCGACAGGAAGACGGCTCATCGCTGCTGATGAGGTGTTCGGCTATCGCGAGGAGGCACACGACAGAGAGCATTGTCTGGAGGTGCAACTGCCTTTCCTGCAACGACGGATGGAGCACGTGCCGCCCATCGTGCCGATCATTATCAGTACCAACGACTTTTCCAAACTTAAACGGATGGCTGAGGTGCTGAGGCCATACTTCAACGACGACAACTTGTTTGTCATCAGCAGCGATTTCTCACACTATCCTTCATATATTGATGCCTAT
Source organism: uncultured Prevotellaceae bacterium (assembly GCA_902803455.1). Lineage (GTDB taxonomy): Bacteria > Bacteroidota > Bacteroidia > Bacteroidales > Bacteroidaceae > Prevotella. Next base: position 1,152 of record CADCQC010000253.1, on the reverse strand, counting down.
GAGGTGGATGGCCGCACACGAAAGGCCATCATGAGTGGCGACGTGGAGCAGTTGATCGCTGTCCTCGAGACCAATGCGCGCAGCGGAAAACGTCATCTGGAGACCAGTGCTTGTGGAGAGTATGCCATCATCACACTCATGCTCATGCTCGACAAAGGGGTAGAAGTGCGGCACCTGCTTTATCAGAACTCTGGGGATATCGACCATCACTCACCCGATCGCGTCGTGGGATACCATGCTTTTGCTTTCAACAGAAAAGAAAACAAGGCGGCTGACTCCTCACGTGCAGAAGGAAATGCTGATGACATGGCGACTGCGAAGGACTTCTCGCTCACCGACGAAGAGAAACAGGCGTTGAGGGAGGTGGCGCTTGGCAGTTTGAGATCGGCCTTCGACAGTACGGCTTTCTCTCCAAAAGGTATCACACCTTCTTTGAGACAACCGTGTGGCGCCTTCGTCACGCTAACGAAGAACGGGGCACTCAGAGGTTGCGTCGGACATTTCGGAAACGACTTGCCGTTGTATGAGATGGTGGCTGAGATGGCGCAGGCTGCCGCATTCGAGGATCCGCGGTTTCCTTCGCTGAGAAGGGAGGAACTGCCGCAGATACGTGTCGAAATATCTGTACTCACACCTATGCGCCGTATCCATAGCATCGATGAGTTCCAACTCCACCGACATGGACTCTATATCCGAAAAGGTGACCGCAGCGGCACGTTCTTGCCGCAGGTGGCGGATGAGGTCAACTGGACGAAGGAGGAGTTTGTGGGGCATTGCTCGCAAGATAAAGCACATCTGGGGTGGAACGGATGGCGCGATGCCGAACTGTATGTCTATGAGGCTATCGTCTTCTGAAAAGAGACATCCCTATCGCTGACCATTCAAAAAAGCGGTTCAGTTCATTCAAAAAACAAATTCGATTCATTTAATGTAAATATAGTTCAATTCAGTTTATTCAAACCAATTACTTAATACATTCTGATTACTATCTACTATGCGACAAAATCGATCTTTCATTTGGTTGCTCCTCCTTTGGTTGGGAGTAGCCCAGCAGATTTCTGCTACCATTCAAAGTCCCGTGCCTACGGATAACGGGAAAACGTATGTTGATGAGCCTGCAAGCGTTGTATGGAACTTCAACACCACTGACAT
>CADCQC010000252.1 GCA_902803455.1 uncultured Prevotellaceae bacterium | reverse complement strand
TGGTCTGCGGTGTATGGGTAGGAGGCGAATACCGTCAGATACATTTCCGAACAGCCCGTTTGGGCCAGGGCGCCTATACAGCCCTTCCCATCTGCGGCAAGTTTTTGGAATTTGTGCTAAAAGACAAGCAGTTTGAAAAATACCGCCGGCGTTATGTGATGCCCGCTGGCGAAGACATCAATATGGACCTGTTCACCTGTACTCCCCACCCAAGCCCCAAAGCCAAGCCGATCGAGCCAGACACTACGATCATCGACAGTGATCCCACGGAGTATGACGATGAAGGGAATCCCATTCCAAAGAACAACACTCCCCCATCTATTGATAATGGAGAGATTTATCAACCAGAGAAGTTAGAATTTATCATTGAAGAATAAGGCATCAGCCCCATCAAAGAACTATTATTTTGAGCACGGAAACCGTCATCGACACCAGCAACATGGAGTTTCAGAAAGCGCTCCAAGTGTTGCAATACACCCGCCAGAGTTTGTTTCTCACAGGCAAGGCAGGGACAGGCAAGTCGACTTTTCTCCGTCATATTTGTTCTACGACAAAGAAGAAACATATCGTATTGGCCCCTACAGGTATAGCCGCCATCAACGTCAGCGGCAGCACGCTGCACAGTTTTTTCAAGCTTCCATTTCATCCCCTACTGCCGACCGATGTCAGATATAATGAGCGCAATATCCGCGACACCTTAAAATACACAGGAGAGAAACGTAAAATCATCCGTGAAGTAGAACTGATCATCATCGACGAGATCAGTATGGTACGAGCCGACATTATCGACTTCATCGACAAGGTGCTCCGTATCTACACCCGTAACCGATATGAGCCCTTTGGGGGCAAGCAGATGCTATTTGTAGGCGACATTTATCAATTGGAGCCAGTGATCAAGGAAGAAGACCGTCAGCTGCTTCGTCCCCACTACCCCTCGTTGTATTTTTTTGATGCGAATATTTTCAAACGCTTCCAACTGGTAAGCATCGAGTTGAAGAAGGTATACCGTCAGCATGATTTACAATTCATCTCCATCCTTGACCATGTACGCACCAATCAAGTCAACCAACAAGAACTCAGGCTGCTTAACACCCGTGTCGGCCAACAGCCAAAGACAGATTCTGGTGAGTTTACCATTACCCTTTCTACCCGTCGTGATACCGTGGACCACATCAATGAGGAGCATCTCTCCCAATTGCCAGGCGACACCTATACCCTTCATGGCGAGTTGTCTGGCGAATTTCCAACCAACAGTCTACCTACCCCTATGGAGTTGGAATTAAAGAAAGGAGCCCAGGTCATTTTTGTTAAGAACGACATAGAGCACCGTTGGGTGAACGGCACACTTGGCCGTATCACCTCTATTGACTGTGATGAAGACGGCAATGAATTACTCATGGTGCTTACAGACGATGGAGAGGAATATGAGGTGACTCGCGATATTTGGAGCAACATGCGCTATACCTTCAATGAGAAAGAAGAGCGTATAGAGGAAGAAGAGATCGGTCGCTACATTCAATTTCCCCTTCGCCTTGCATGGGCAATCACCATCCACAAAAGCCAAGGGCTCACGTTCAAAAATGTGCAGATCGACATGGGTGGCCCAGCTTTCGCCGGTGGACAGACCTATGTTGCCCTTTCCCGTTGCGAGTCATTGGAAGGCATCACCCTGGCGACCCCTATCCGCATGTCGGACATTTTTGTGAAACCAGAGGTCGTACGTTTTGCCAACAATTACAACAACCAGCAGCTCATTCAATCTGTTCTTGAACAATCAAAAGCCGACAAAGAATACCATGACGCCGTGGTGGCTCTCGATTCGTGTGATGCCGAAGGTTTCCTCGCCCACTTTTTCAGTGCCATCCATCATCGCTACGACATTGAAAAGCCTCTCGTGCGGCGATATATCCGAATGAAACTGAACCAATTGTTCAGTCTCCGTGAAGAGAACAAACATCTGCTTGAACAACGAGCAGAGAAAGAAGCATTACTGAAACGCTTAGCAGCAGAATACACCTTACTTGGCAAGGATTGCGAGCGAGAGAAGATGTTTTCAGCCGCCATAGCCAACTACAAGAAGGCTCTGGAACTCTATCCTGATGCTATAGAACCAAAGCGCCGCATCAAAAAACTGGAAAAAAATCATCAATAAACATAAAAACCCATCATTATGGAAATCAAGACAGCCACATTCACCTTAAGCAGTCCCACAATAGAAAAATGTCCCCAAGACTTCAGGCCAGAATACGCCTTCATCGGTCGTTCCAACGTCGGCAAATCAAGTCTTATCAATATGCTGTGCAACCACAAGGGATTAGCCAAGACCTCATCAACACCAGGCAAGACCTTACTCATCAATCATTTTCTCATCAACAAGGAATGGTATCTTGTAGACCTCCCCGGTTATGGGTTTGCCAAACGTTCAAAGACCGTTCAACAGAAGATCCAGAATATGATCTCCTCCTATTTGCTGATGCGTCAGCAACTGGTGAATGTTTTCGTCCTTATCGACATCCGCCATTCTCCCCAAAAGATAGACCGTGAATTCATTGATTGGTTAGGTGAGAGCAGCATCCCCTTCTCGATTGTTTTCACTAAGGCAGACAAGCTCTCCACGCAGAAAGTGAACGAGAGCGTCAAACAATACATGGAATCGCTGAGAGATGTGTGGGAAGAACTCCCCCCCTATTTTGTGACCAGCAGTGAGAAGAAAACAGGACGTGATGAGATCCTTTCGTATATTGAAAAAATCAACAAAGAAACCCTCAGTGAATAAGCAGCTGCCATGAACGCGTATCTTGATGTGCAGAACCTGACCAAGACTTTTGGCGCCCTTTTGCTGTTTGAAAACATTTCATTCTCCATCAGCGAAGGCCAGCGAGTAGGTCTTGTCGCCAAAAACGGTATAGGCAAATCCACCCTGTTATCCATTCTCACAGGCAAGGAAGGATATGACAGCGGAGAGATCACTTTTCGTCGTGACCTCCGAATCGGTTATTTGGAGCAAGCCCCCCATTTCGACCCAGAAGAATCCGTTCTTGATGCCTGTTTCAACCATCAGGGAGACGACGAGAAAGTGCTTCGTGCGAAGCAAGTGCTGACCCAACTGAAGATACGCGATCTCAGTCAGCCGATGGGCCAGTTAAGCGGTGGTCAACAAAAACGTGTAGCATTAGCCCATGTTCTTCTCACCGACCCAGATTTTTTGGTTCTTGACGAGCCCACCAATCATCTCGACTTAGACATGATAGAATGGCTTGAAAGTTATCTGTCACGCGGC
>CADCQC010000251.1 GCA_902803455.1 uncultured Prevotellaceae bacterium | reverse complement strand
TTTTTTATTTACTAAAAAATGAAAGTTTGAGAAGAATATTTATTTTATAAGGTCTTCGTTCCTGATTTCTTGTGATCACCAGTCATCATCTTCATTGCCTACGATTCCATGCTTGATGGCTTCACCTACTTTGTCAATAATGGCATTGGAGAAGGCATGGGTCATGACCAAAGCTTTGGCACAGGTGCGCTTCTGGGGATCTTTTTCCACAAAAGGATAGTGTCTGGCGATTTCCCACTGCTCATCATAGAGATTGGCATTGGTCTTGTCTTCTGACTTACGCTTGGAGTCTCCAAAAGTTTTGTCATCTGATGTTGCTAATGACAGCCAGCCGCCTGAAATGTCGGCAAGTATATCATAAGTCTGCACGGTATAGGTGACACGTACTTTACCGTCTTTAATATCGAGACGAATGATTGGGGTGATGCTGACGGAATATTTGTTGATCGTTCCCATATGCTCTACGATATTCTTGATGTGGGAGGATACAATGATGCAACCGGCTTCCTTATCATTGAGCGTGATGGCTTGCTGGTCCTTAAATGTGGCGGTGGCCCAGTAGTTCAGTGCGACATACAGCTGTTGCTTTGTCTTGCCGGGGGCTTCTATCACCTCCTGGTAAGTTAGCGATTCGTTCTTGTCGAGTTGCAGACTTTTGCTTAGGTTCATGGCGGCATCAAGCCATTTGTCACCATAACGCTGCTTGGCATACTTCTCCAAGTCGGCTGCCTTCATCACTTGTGCCTGTGCACTTATTATGCCGACGAATAGGATGGCGGCAAACATCCAGATTCTTGTAATCAGTCTCATATTCATTCTTTTTTATTGTTGATACTTTGGATGATTGTTTTCTGTTTTTTTTTGATGTGATCGTCAAGTGCTTTTAAAAAACTTCTTGCGTCTATCCTTCAGTTGACATCGCAAAGGTATCTCGTGTTTTAATCGTGGAAAAAGCTTTCAATCTTTTTCTGTCAAAAAAGTTGCGACAGTTGGTTTGTTTTACGTCATATTAAACGATTCATTGAAAAAAATGTCGCTTTATTCGTCTTGGGGGTGTCAAATAGATGGTTAATCCCATACATATATCCAGTAATCTGTGAGAACAGACATCAATACTGGTCCCATTTCTCTGAGTATGGAATATTGTACGCTCTCACCGCCAAACTGACGGACATAGAGTTCCAAACCATCGGAGGTGGAGGCGATGCAGTGAATCTCTGGCGCATGTCCCATAAAATCTCCCTCATCATCAACAAACCAGATGGAATCGTAGGAATTACTGTTGCCTGGCTCCACCTTTCCATGGAACTCCCAAGCAGAGGTGACTTCACCTTTTCCAATACAAACCATGGCGGCCAAGGCGTCTGTACCGGTTATTTCAAATTGCACAGCATAGAAGGAACGGTCACCTGACTCAAGGGTGGCCAACCAACGGGTATCCTTGATGCGACGGCCGCCATAATAGTTACTGATGATACGGCATACATCACTGCTGGCCTTTTTCACTGACTCTCCATACTTCCAACGGCTATACTGGAGCAGAGTGTGGTCATTAAAGAAACTGTTTTTCACAACCCATGGACACATCTCACCGTCATCGTAGCCGCGAAACATCTTCGACACAATGGATGGATCGTTCAACTTGAAAACATATTCCATCTGATTTTTAGTGACCATGCCTTCTTCGTTGGTCTCCTTGATCTCATGTTGCTTGTCCAGACGCACAGAATTGCGGTGGGGCTTGAAGATCATCTGGTTGTAAGACTTGATATCAGATTTCACTTCGGCAATGTCTTCTTCTCCATCTGATCCGTCTACTACGACTTGAAAGGTATTGGTTTTCTTATTTGTGTTACGCACGGGGAGTGGCCGGCCTTTCAATGTGATGTCCGTGCTGTGAGTGCGGTACCTGCCCAAAAAACTGATGTTTTCCCAATAGATATCTTTGGGGACGTCTTCTTTTTTGATGGGTTGGGAACTGACGTCCTTTCCATTGGGCTTCAACAAAAATAATTCTTGCTCGTCGAGGGTTGAGAGCACAAGGGCATGACCATAGGGAGTTGCCTCCTGATAGGGGATGAGACAATATTTCTGTGGATGATGATGACTGTCACGGCGATTGAACTCATAACGGGCGATGGCTTTCTCACAACGATCAGCATACCATGTGAGGGCTTTTTGATATTGTTGTTCGGATTCTTGGGCCTGAAGGTTGCATGTGATGGTCAACAATAGAAAAAGGGCCGTAAATAACTGCTTGGGATAGTACATTTTCTTTTATTTTGGATGGTTATTGATCGGATGATTAATCTGAATGTTGATAATCTGAATGTTGGTCTCTCACTGGTTGTGCCAGACAAAAGGATGCTGATGGATAGGGTGATCTGATCATTCGGAGAGTGAATCATTCAACCTACAAAAATAGTGATTGTAAACGATAATCCCAAATGCTTTATTATTTATTTGTATTGATAAACTTTATTTTCGAAAACAAAAAGAAGGCACGGATATTTAATCCATGCCTTCTTCGTAAATCATGCAAGTTCGATTCGTCTCGAATCAATTGTAAATTCTATTAACCTAAAATATTGAATTATTATTTTATTACTAAACCTATTGGGTTGTTGTTTCGGCGTGTGGATTGTCTGTAATCCCGCCCTCTAGCGTAAAATGGAGTGTTTTTTTATAGAGTGTGATTTTTCTTGGAAACGAGTGTAATTGAACTTAATGAGAGCTTCTTATCTTTTAAGTGTAATTTCTCCTAAAAATGAGACTTACTTCTTGTTGTGCAAATTTAAATAAAAAATACGCTGCTGTAAAACCTAAATTTATTATATTTTTCCACTTTTGTATCATAATACATATCGGATAAAAATGAATACATATCGGATGGTAAAAGTTAAAAAATATTATTGAAAAACCAAATAACAGGCATGTATAAAGAATTTCGTCCGTTTTTACTTATTTTTGTTTAGGAAAACCATCTAAAACATGAAGAAAAAACTATTCATCACGATCTGCATGATTTGGGCACCCATTTGGATGTGCTCCGCAGCAGACTATTTCTTCCGGACACTAAATGTGAAAGATGGATTGGCTGATCATTTCATTAGAGATATCATGCGTGATAGTCAGGGGTATTTATGGTTTTCCACGATCAATGGTCTAAGCCGCTACGATGGATATAGTATCAGAAATTATATGCCTCATCCATCAGGTGATCGACCCAACGATATCCGTTTTGTAAGAGAGACGGCTGATTCCACGCTTTGGATGGTTTGCGAGGACGATCTTTTCTCCTATCACAGGGCGACTGCTACTTGGATGAATGATGGTGCCGACAGACTTGCCAAACTTGGCGTGAAGGGGACAGCAAAATTGTTTTATGTGGATGACAGACAGCATCTATGGACCTATACTGATTACGGATTATTCTATTATGACTATTCACAGAAAAAAATACTGCAAATACCTTATTATAGTAAATCACCTGTCTCACACATCATTTCAAATAATGGCACTTGTGTCCTTGTGGCGGAGGACTATAGCATTTATCAGGTCGCACTAAAGGAAAAACGACTGATTCTTCTTTCACAGGCATATGACATTCCATACAATCGTGACCATCGGGCGTTTCTGGATGATGACATGAATTTGTGGATCTACAACTCGCATTCTCTTGCGGGATCACAATGGATATTCTCACTCAAAAACCGACAATGGAGGCAGCTCTCCGAACTGAAGCAGATGGGGAATGTGCTCGTGAATGTGATCAGTCAGACGAATGATGGTAATATCTGGGTGGGAACGGGTAACGCTGGAATTCATATCTTCAATTACCAAAATCAGGAAAAAGAATTGAGAAAAGTGAAGAGCATGAAAGCTTTTATGCCGCGAAGCAGCCATATCTCTTGCCTGTATCTTGATGAAAACAATACCATGTGGATAGGATCAGCTAAGCATGGCGTTGCATATACGGATATGAGTTGCCCAAGTTTCAACTTGATCTCTACGGGTGACTATGAGGATGTGAGTTCGCTCATCCAAGACAAAAATGGCAATCTGTGGATCGGATTTGATGGTGCAGGGGTTATGGTGAAGCACACCTCGGGTGAAACATCTC
>CADCQC010000250.1 GCA_902803455.1 uncultured Prevotellaceae bacterium | reverse complement strand
GGTGCTGCAATGTGACTCCTACCAAGGCACCGACTACATCGGCAATGAGATGCTCACCGGCACTGTCAGCGGCAACACGCTGACCATCATCAACGATCACTCTGAAGCAAAAGGTGGGGTGCAGCTGCGCGTGCAGACCATCACCATCACCTACGCTAAATAACTGAGAATTGCATTACTATGCACCCGCCTGTCTGCCATCTGGCAGCCAGGCGGCTTTTTCTTTTAAAAAAAAGAGAAAAAATTTGGTGGGATGGCGAAAAATGAGTAATTTTGCACCCCAAACGTGATAAAAGGATTCATTAACATTAGAATAACAATTTAAAATGAAAAAAGGCATTCATCCAGACAACTATCGCCCCGTCGTATTCAAAGATATGTCCAACGGCGATATGTTCCTTACAAAGTCCACATGCAAGACGAATGAGACAGTGGAATTTGAAGGTGAGACTTACCCATTGGTAAAAATCGAAATCTCCAACACCTCGCACCCGTTCTATACAGGTAAGAAGAAACTTGTGGACACCGCAGGACGCGTGGACCGTTTCATGAACCGCTACGGCAAGATCAAGAAATAACGACATACACCGACGACGGGCCAGGTGGCGACCATCATGCTCACCCCTATCGCGCCCAGCAGGTGGAACCTTATACAAAGGTGCGTCTGAAGCGTAGTTGCATATGCGCTCAGAAGCACCTTTTTCAATGAAATGAGCACACATCACCCCCTCAAATCATTCATTACCCCTTAAAATCTCAATCACCCTTTAAAACTCCAAGATCTGAAACTATGAAGCCTATACCCTACCTCCTTCTCGTGCTGGCAGCCCCTATCCTGTTCACTGCCTGTGGAAGTGACAGCGATGACGACACGCCTGGCGGCGGTACGCCCGCTACCGTGAAAAACGTCAATGCCAACCCCACCAACCGCAGCGAATATGCCCGTCTGGAGATGCCACATATCAAAGGGACCTCCGACAACCTCGTCGTGGTGCACTCCACTGCCGAATATGGCATCAACTTTATCCTGGAATGGGACTGCCAGAAGAAGTCTCAGCGGTGGACCTGCTACACCCTACACAAAGGCAACAGTCCCAAGAATGTCCAACGATGGACTGCCAGCAAGGGCGAGACACAATATCCCTATGACCCCGATATCCCCAAGGCCTACACCCACAGCAGCGACCCTTATTACGGTTCGGGCTATGACCACGGCCATATCTGTCCGTCGTATGACCGTCTCTGCAGCAGGGAAGCCAATATCCAGACCTTCTACCTCTCCAACATGCAGCCCCAGCGCAACAAATTCAACGCCGGCCTGTGGCAGAAGATGGAGAATATCGTGAGTACCACCTGGAACCAGAACAGTCTGCGCGACACCCTCTATATCTGCAAAGGTGGTACCATCGACCGCCCGGAGAACATCCTGCTCACCACCTCACAAGGCCTCCTCGTGCCTAAATATTTCTTCATGGCCATCCTCTGCAAAAACAGCCAAGGCTATAAGGCCATCGGATTCTGGGTGGAGCATCTCAATGAAGACCGCAAAAACGACAGCCTCATCCAGTATGTGGTGAGCATCGATGAACTGGAGCGCCTCACCGGCATCGACTTCTTCTGCAACCTGCCCGATGACATAGAAGAAACGGCAGAGCGCATGGTCTTCCCCAACTCCTGGGGACTAAAATAAAAACCAACTCCTGGGAACTAAAATAAAAAAATGTAAAAACTCGCCATTTTGTCCATAAAAGATTTGCAATTGAAAAAAAAATTGTAAGTTTGTCCTTGATTATGGACAAATGTCTCGACACCGCATCAGGAGCGGCTCTCCGAAAGCCTCTCGCTGTACTCAATAAGGCGCTGCTGGCATGGCTTGCCGTGATGATCTTCACGGCCTGTCACCAGTCTGATGACAAGACGGTGCTCCGCTCAGCCTATTACTGGAGCACGACATGGGAGAGCGACACCTCTCAGCAGAAGTTTCTGCGCGACAACGACGTGCAGCGCATCTACCTGCGCTACTTCGACGTGGTGGTCGATGGAAACGGCGAGGTGATGCCCAACGCCACGGTGCGCTTCGCCTCCCCCATGCCCGACAGCGTGGAGATCATTCCCACCGTGTTTATCGTCAACGACTGCCTGCGGAAAGACATCACCCGACTCGACCAGTTGCTGCTCAAGCGCATCCTCCAGATATCGGAGACCCACGATGTGGCAGGTGTCAAAGAGATCCAGATCGACTGCGACTGGACAAAAAGCACCCAAGAGACCTACTTCGACATGCTCAGCCGGTTGCGGGAGGCGGCACATCGCCACGGTCTGCAACTCTCTGTCACCATCCGGCTCCATCAGTTGTCGATGAAGGCGCCGCCCGTCGACCGCGGCATCCTGATGTTCTACAACACCGGCGACATTCACAATTTCGAGAAGAATCCCATCCTCGACCTTGACGACGCCGGTCCTTACCTGCGCCATCTGGCCGACTATCCCCTACCCCTCTCCACGGCATACCCTGCTTTTGCCTGGCGACTTCTTGTCCGAGGCAACCACCTGAGAGGCATCATGCACGGTGACGACGACCTGACCGTCCTCCCGGGCGACACCATCCTGCATCGCGAGGTGCCGTTGAGCACCGTGCTCGAGGCCAAGACGGCGGTCGGAAAGCGCCGGTCGGATGCCAACAACGAGGTGATTATCTTCGATATCAGTTCACAGAATATCCAAAGAATTCAACAATATCACTATGAAAAAATCTATTATCATTAGCATTTTCATTCTGGCACTCTGCACTCCCTCATGGGGTTGCGCATATATGGGCCACTCCCACAACAACTACATGTTCAGTGTATTCAGACACGAGGACGCCTATAAGACGCTTTTCACCGACCGCCTTGATGAATTCTGGAAGACCTATACCAAGGGAGAGGTGGAACATTACCAATATAATGCGGAGCAGATCGAGGCTTTCGCCAAGAAAAAAGGCGACACCGAGATGATGAACTACCTGAAACTCCTCAACCAGTATTTAGAGATCAGCGACCAGCTGGCAGAGACATGGGACTATCCCACAAAGCAACAGTTGCAGCAACGGAAGATGACGCTCAACAACATGGTGATGAGAGCCAAGAGTTATAAAGGCGCCCGTCTGAAACCCCAATATCAACTGCTGCAGATGCGCGCCAACATGGTGCTGGGACAGCATCAGGCCAACGTGGCCTTCTGGGAGCAGACCGGAAAGAAACTGCCCGCCAGCGTCTACCGTGACATGATGCAAAACATCTACGCCGGTGCCCTTCTCCATGTAGGCCGCCGCGTGGAGGCCTGCAACATCTACGCAGAACAAGGCGACTTGGTGAGCATCAAATGGGCTATGCGCAAGATGCGTAACCTGGGTGGTATCAAGACCATCTATGACGAGAACCCGGAGTCGGCCACCATCAACTTCCTCGTACAGGACTTCGTGAACAACGTGCAAGAGACCATCGACAGCGATGCCGATAAAGATTGGATTGAGGAACAGATCGACCACCGCGTGATCCTGAAGAGCGAGGCCGAGCGCTTCATCACCTATGCCAAAGGACTGGTGAGCAGCGGCAAGACAAAGTCACCAGCGCTCTGGATGGCTGCCGCCGGCGAACTGGAGTTTCTTTTCGGGAAGTATAAAGATGCCATTGCCACCCTCAACAAGGCGGTCGACATGAACGGCACGCCGCGCATGAAAGACAATGCACGCGCCATCCGCATGGTGGTCTCTGTCAAACCAGCCACCCTCAACAAAGAATACAACGCATGGATCGCCAACGAAATCAAATGGCTCGGCGCCAAGATCAAAGAGGAGTCTCCCAGCATTTACCAATACAACCACTATGAGGATATCCTCGATCGCCTGGTCTACAACAACCTGGTTCCCAAATACAAGGAGAACGGACAGTTACAACTGGCTACCGCCTTGTTGGGGATGATGGAGAACACCAACAGACTCACCAACAGGACTTTCGAAGATGGTTCCTTCGACCGTACAGAAGGTAGCTACTCCAACGAATACTTCCAAGCACTCGATGAGATGACACCCAAACAACTCGTTGAGCACAAGCAATATATCTTCAACAAGGGAGGTGATGCCCTGGAGCAGATCGCCAAGTCGTGCATCAAAATCGACGAGACCTATTTTAACGACCTCATCGGCACCTGCTACCTGGCCAACAACCAGTTTGCTGAGGCCATCAACTATCTCAGCAAGGTGCCCGCATCCTTCATGGAACAACAGAACATCAGTTATTATGTGGCCCACCGCGACTATACCAAGCCCCGTTGGATGGGCAAGCAGAAAATCAGTGATAACGATGCCACCGACGGCCCCGGCCAAGGCTCCATCCGCAGCAACAAGAAACTCGACTTCTGCAAGGAGATGGTACAGTTGCAAGAGCGCTATACACTCGCCAACGCCGAGACACGCCAACAGTTGGCCTACGACCTGGCCACACGCTACTTACAGGCTTCCTACAAGGGCGACTGCTGGTGGCTCACACGATATGGGGTGAGTGTCTATGACACCGCACGCGTCGACCGTCCTGACTTCGTCAAAATAGCCCTCGACTATCTGAACGAGAGCGTGAAGAACAATACCGACCCGCTGCACCTCAACAGTCTCTATGCCATCGCCTATATCCCCATCGACCCCTGGTGCGAAGAGGAATACGACTGGGAAAACAACCGATATATCTACAAACCGATCCGCGGCACCCGCCAATACAAAGCCTACTCGCAACTCAACCAGTATGTCAACCAGAAAGGGATGAGCAACATGCCACGTTATGTGCAGAAATGCGATGTCCTGAAAGCCTTCCGGCAAAATATATGATGTTTGTAATTTTGTTAATTTTGTGCAATAATCGTTTAAAAGAGACATAATGTAGGAGTAAATGACTATTTTTGCAGTCTAAAGACACGAGATTATGAAAAAAATTATCATGATGACATTGCTGATGCTTTGCTCCATCAGCTATGCAGCAGCCCAAAAACAAGCAGAAATCAAGTTTGACAAGAAGTCACACAATTTCGGCACATTCTCCGAGAGCAACGCCGTGCAGAAATGCACCTTCAACTTCACCAACGTGGGTGATGCCCCACTCGTAATCAACCAAGCTGTAGCCAGTTGTGGCTGCACTGTGCCCCAATACACCAAGACACCCATCAACCCGGGTGAGAAAGGCACGATCGAGGTGACCTACAACGGTGCCGGCAAAAATCCGGGACACTTTAAGAAGAGTATCACCGTGCGCACCAACTGCGTGACCGAAATGACCCGCCTCTACGTAGAAGGCGACATGACAGAATAAAGACTATAGCTAAGAAGTTCCTAGAGCATCATAGAATATCCTAGAGCATCATAGAATATCCTAGAGCATCTTAGATCTTCCTAGATCTTTTTAGAAAAAAACATTGGCGGTGGCATTCAGCATGAAGCTGTGCCACCGCCAATTGTTTAAATGACCTTTTTTATAAGTTTTTGGCAATCACCCTTTTGAGGGTGAAGACCGTTTATGTGGAGAGGCCCGTTTCGGAAGAATCCGAAGGTGGGCGACTCATGACCTGGCTGCTGGCCCACATCCGATCTGGATGCAGCCCAAGCCCGATCAGAATGAATAGGAGAATCCTAATGACATAAACTCCTTGAACTGGAAGTATCCGTGATCCTCATCGCGGAAGGTACCGTCGTCGAAGCGGGGATACAAGAACAGTTTGGTGGAGATATATTTGTTGAAATTAAACGTAAACGTGTTTTCCCACTCCCACTCCACTTTCTTGTAGGTGGTGAAACCGTACATCCTTGTCTGGTAGGTCATGTTCTCGGCGATTGCCCATTTCAGGTCGATGGTGAACTGCGAACCGAAATCGTGGAGGGTATGCTTTCCCTCGTCAAGTCCATTCCGCTTCGACAGTGGCAGACGGTCAACATATTTAAACCGGTAGGCGAAGGGAGCGAGGTGGATGTTTCCGGTGAGTTTCTTATTGAGCCACTCCACGCTGTAATCCATACCGAGTGAGATGTTGAGGTTGAAAGGAGACATGATATCGGAGTAGACGAAATAGTCATTGCTCTTGTAACCTCTGGTAAACTGCGTGTAGGCCAATAACTGTAAGGTGTAGTACCACCGCTTGCTGGCTTGCAGACCGAGTGTACTGGTCAGACGCAGAAGGTCTTCCGATGCCTTGACATAGTGCACGCTGTCGCTCTTTGAAGTCAGGAAACCGAGTTTCATCTCCAGTTTATTATCCCACTTGAGTTTCTGCTTGTTGTTGTAATTGGCCTCCATCGTGATACTACCGAGCAAGGAATAGTTGCTCTCACCGCCCTTATACCAGTTGTTGGAGATGTAGGTCTGGAGCCCCTGGAGGAAATAATCGCCCTTGAAGGTCCAGAAATTAGGTTTGGTGACCACGACCTCCACGGTGTCGACCACATCGTCGACTTTGACATCCTCCACCTTCTCGGTGAGTTCCACATCCTGTTGGATGGGGGCGATGAGGTCATTGCTGATGCCTCCCACCTTTCTTAATCTTCGCTCGCTGTTGACCACCAGGTCCGGGCGCTCCAGATAGACAGAGAGCAGGGTATTGTCGATCTCATCATTGATGGGGTCGATACCTTTCATCTTGCTCTCCATCCGCAAAGCATTACTTGCCGAGGAGTGATAGAAGGTGAGCGGCGCAAAGAGACGATAGAAACGTCCGTCGTAATAGTCGGCTTCCTCGTCATTCATATCCGGCATCGCCTCCGAGTCGAGTTTTTCCTTAAAAGCCACTAAGGAGTCTGAATAGTTTTTGTTGACCTGATATTGCTGATACTCCAAGAGACGATCGGCACGCGATGATCTCTGCGCACTGGCCGAAAAAGCGAGTCCGAGGAGCAGACATGTGAAAAGATACCTCATAAACTGAATTCTTTAAACGTTATCTTTTGCAAAATTAGATAAAAAATCTGAAAATTGTTTCCCAAAGGTATGAAAAAACACATAAAAATGTCTCAAAAAAATAAAAAGCATTATCCAAAAAATTAAAAACCACTATCCAAAAAACGAAAATGGACTATTATCGTAAGAGACTGTACATTCCTAATAGTCACTCATCAAGGCATGATTCCAATAAAAACCGATATTATTTGTGGATGTCATAAAAAAGATGTAATTTTGCACCTTAATAGGCATATAGGCTGAGAAAAAAATAACAATAAAAAATATCAAGAAAAAGCTATGGACAAGAATACCATTATTGGATTCGTATTAATCGCCGTCGTGCTGATTGGTTTCAGCTGGTGGAACCGTTCCTCAGAGGAGGAGATCAAGGCCCAGCAAGAACAGGCCGAGAAGATGCAGGCTGAAATGAAGAAAGCCGCAGAACAGAAAAAACTGGATGAAGCCAAGAAGACCGCAGCGCTGGCCCAGGCCCGTGAAGACAGTACGGCGCTCTTCCACCATGCACTCACCGGCAACGCCAATGACGTGGTGCTGAAGAACGACAAACTCGAACTCACCCTGAGCACCAAGGGCGGTGTCGTGACCAAGGCCGTGGTGAAAAACTACAAAGACCGTGAGGGAAACCCCGACGTGACCATCTTTGAGGGAAAAGACCAGTCACTCAACTACACGATGGAGGGCAAGGAGACCAACATCTCGACTGCAGACCTCTTTTTCACCCCATCCGAACAGACCGACTCCACAGTGACCTTCACCGCTGACGCCGGCAATGGCCGACAACTGGTGATGCACTATCTGCTCGGAAAAGACTATCTGCTGCATTTCTCGCTCAAGGCCACTGGCATGGAAGGACTCTTTTCCGCCAAGACCCGCAGCCTGAGCATCAACTGGAAAGAGAACTGCAAACAGCAAGAGCGCGGCCACGCCTTCGAGAGCCGTTATGCCACACTCACCTACAAAGAGAAGAATGAAGGCACCGACAACCTGAGCGAGACCACCGAGAAGATCGACGAGAAGATCGAGGAGCCCCTCGACTGGATTGCCTTCAAGAGCCAGTTCTTCAGCGCGATGATGATCGCCAAGACCGATTTCGCCGCCAACTCCATACTCACCAGTATCCCACAGGACAAATCCACCGGTTACCTCAAAAAATATGAGGCCACGGTAGAGACCACCTTTGACCCCAAAGGTGAGACTGCTACGGAATTGGAGTTTTTCTATGGCCCCAATGACTTCCAGTTGCTCAGAGACATAGAGAAACAGAGCCTGTTTGGAAAAGATCTCAAGATGGAGCGCCTGGTCTATCTCGGATGGCCGCTCATCCGCTACATCAACCGCTTCTTCACGCTCTACGTCTTCGACTGGCTCACCAAGATGGGACTCAACATGGGTATTGTGCTGATTCTCATTACCTTGCTGCTCAAAGCCGTCACCTATCCATTGGTGAAGAAACAATATTTGAGTTCGGCCAAGATGCGCGTGCTCAGACCCAAACTGGAAGAAGCCACCAAGGAATATACCAATCCGGAGGACCAGATGCTCAAGCAGCAAGCCCAGATGAAACTCATGTCCGACTATGGGGTGAGTCCGATGGGTGGCTGCCTCCCGATGTTCATCCAGATGCCGATCTGGATCGCCATGTTTAACTTCGTGCCCAATGCCATCCAACTGCGTGGCGAGAGTTTCCTCTGGATCAACGACCTCTCCACCTATGATCCGATCATCGAATGGTCGAAAAATTACTGGGCCATCGGCGACCACCTCTCACTCACCTATATCCTCTTCTGTATCGCCAACGTGCTCTACTCCATGCTCACCATGCGCCAGCAGCGCGACCAGATGATCGGCCAGCAGGCAGAGCAGATGAAGATGATGCAATGGATGATGTATCTCATGCCGGTGATGTTCTTCTTTATCTTCAACGACTATTCCGCCGGCCTCAACTTCTACTACTTCATCTCCCTCTTCTTCAGCGCCGCCATCATGTTCACACTCCGCAAGACCACCGACGACGAGAAGTTGCTCGCCATCCTCGAGAAGCGCTACCGTGAGAACAAGGCCAACCCCTCGAAGCGCAAGACGTCCGGACTGGCAGCCCGTCTGGAAGCCATGCAGAAACAGCAGCTGGAGATGCAGCGCAAGCGCGAGGAACTGGAAAAGAAACGCAGAGACCTCAACAAACGCAACCAATAGCCATGAACAAGCAACACCTCATCGCCGTGCTCCTCGCCCTGATCTGCCTGGTGCCGGCATCAGCACAACAAAAAGTGAATATCGGTAAGAGCAACATCCAACTGAAGAGCGACCTGCTCACCCCGGAAGGTCTGTGGGCCATGGGGCGCATCAGTGCCTATGCCCCATCGCCAGACGGCAAACGAGTGGTCTATCAGGTCGGCTATTACAGTGTGAAAGAAAACAAGAGTCATCACGTGCTGTCCATCATCAACGTCGACGGTAACGGCCAGCGGCAACTCACCACCGATGCGGAGAATGAGACAGACCCCGAATGGATGGGAGGACACATCGCCTTCCTCCGTGGCGGCGAGATATGGCTCATGGAGAGCGACGGCAGCGGCAGACGCCAGTTGACCCACACCGACGGCAGCATAGAGGGTTTCAAATTCTCCCCCGACGGCTCTAAGGTCATCATCCTGAAATCATTACCCTTCCACGATATCATCAAATCGAATCCCGACGACCTGCCCAAGGCTACCGGCCGTCTGGTGACCGATCTGATGTACCGTCACTGGGATCACTATGTGGAGAGCATCCAGCACCCGTTTGTGGCCTCAGTGACCGCCGACGGCATCAGCACGCCTGTCGATATCCTCGAGGGAGAGCCCTACGAATGTCCGATGGAACCTTTCGGCGGCATCGAACAACTCGACTGGAGCACCGACTCCAAGCAGATCGCCTACACCTGCCGCAAGAAGACAGGACTGGCCTACTCCATCTCCACCGACTCCGACATCTATCTCTATGACGTGGAGAAGAAGACCACCCGCAACCTCTGCAAACCCGCTGGCTACAAAGATCCTGTGGTGGATGCCACCAAGACCCTGCGCCACCAGGCGGTGAATGCGGCAGACAACCTGAAGAACAACCCCGGCTACGACCAGAACCCGCAGTTCTCCCCCGATGGCAAGTATATCGCCTGGCAGAGCATGGCACGCGACGGCTATGAGGCCGACCGCAACCGCCTCTGCCTCTACAACCTGGCCACGGGTGAGAAGAGCTACCTCACAGAGTCTTTCGACTCCGATGTCGACGCTTTCTGCTGGGCAGGTGCCAAGAGTGATGTCATCTACTTCACAGGTGTTTGGCACGGCACCTACAACCTCTATTCCACCAACCTGAAAGGCGTGGTGAGGCGCCACACCGGAATGACCGCCGACTTCGGCAGCATCAAGATGTTGAGCGACGGAAAACTTCTTATCGCAGAGAAACACAGTTACACTGAACCAGCAGACCTCTATCTGATCAATCCAGGCATGCGAGGCAAGGCGCTCAACAAGGACGAGCAGTTAACAGCAAACGATATCCTCCCGACAACAGCTAA
Organism: uncultured Prevotellaceae bacterium; assembly: GCA_902803455.1. Taxonomy (GTDB): domain Bacteria; phylum Bacteroidota; class Bacteroidia; order Bacteroidales; family Bacteroidaceae; genus Prevotella. The sequence continues at coordinate 1,699 of CADCQC010000250.1, read as the reverse complement.
GAGCTTTGCCATGAGCCAGATTACCCATGAGAACAAACATATACTCGACCAATTGGCCAAACCATCCGTTGAGGCGCGTTGGGTGAAGACCACCGACGGCAAAGACATGCTCTATTGGGTCATCCTGCCACCTCACTTCGACCCGAACAAGAAATACCCCACCCTGCTTTTCTGCGAGGGTGGCCCGCAGAGCCCCGTCAGCCAGTTCTGGTCCTACCGTTGGAACTTCTTCATCATGGCCTCCCACGGCTATGTGGTCATTGCCCCCAACCGTCATGGTCTGCCAGGCTTCGGAAGCGAGTGGTGTGAGGAGATCAGCGGCGACTGGACAGGCCAGTGCATGGCTGACTACCTGACCGCCATCGACGATGCCGCCAAGCAACTGCCTTATGTCGACAAAGACCGCATGGGTGCCGTGGGTGCCTCATTCGGCGGTTTCAGCGTCTATTACCTCGCTGGCCATCACGACCAGCGCTCCAAATGCTTCATCGCCCACGATGGTGCTTTCAACCTCGAAGCCATGTATACAGAGACCGAGGAGAACTGGTTCTCCAACTGGGAGTATGACGATGCCTATTGGAACAAAGACCAGACGGCCAACGCCCGCAAGACCTATGAGAATTCTCCCCACCGTTTCATCGACCAGTGGGATACCCCCATCCTGTGCATCCACGGTGAGAAGGACTACCGCATCAATGCCACGCAGGGCATGAGTGCTTTCAATGCCGCCCGCATGAAAGGTATAGAGGCGCAGCTGCTCATCTTCCCTGATGAGAACCACTGGGTGCTGAAGCCCCAGAACGGCGTCTTATGGCAGCGCACCTACTTCAACTGGCTCAACCGCTGGCTGAAATAATAACCTAGGGCCACTAGAAGCACTAGAAAACCCTAGGACCACTAGAAGCACAAGGATCACTAGAAACCCTAGAGCCACTAGAAACCCTAGGACCACTAGAAACCCTAGCACCACTAGAAACCCTAGCACCACTAGAAACCCTAGAAACCACTAGCCCCAGCCCCACCCTCAAAAAAAACATCAATCATAAAATACAATGACAGAGACAATCAAAAAAACATTGAGAGACTCAGCCGCCATGAGATGGACGGCACTTCTCCTGCTGGCCCTGGCCATGTTCTGTTCTTACATCTTCATGGACATCCTTTCACCGATCAAGGACTTGATGCTCAGTGAGCGCGGATGGGATTCCACCGCCTTCGGCACCATGCAAGGCTCAGAGGTGTTTCTCAACGTCTTCGTGTTCTTCCTCATCTTCGCAGGTATCATCCTCGACAAGATGGGTGTACGCTTCACCGCTGTTCTCTCAGGTGCAGTCATGCTTATCGGCGCCATCATCAAATGGTATGCCGTGAGCGAGGCGTTCATGGGCAGCGGCCTCGAACAGTGGTTCACCAATCACCTGAATTACATTCCCGTCTTCGATGACCTGGGCGTATCTCCCTTCTATGAGGGCATGCCGGCATCCGCTAAGTTTGCCGCCTGCGGATTCATGATTTTCGGTTGCGGCTGCGAGATGGCCGGCATCACCGTGAGCCGTGGTATCGTGAAATGGTTCAAGGGCCGTGAGATGGCTCTGGCAATGGGTTCCGAGATGGCCCTGGCCCGTCTGGGTGTGGCCACCTGTATGATTTTCTCACCGTTCTTTGCCCGTTTGGGCGGCCAGGTGAGTGTCACCCGTTC
>CADCQC010000249.1 GCA_902803455.1 uncultured Prevotellaceae bacterium | reverse complement strand
TGGCTGGGATAGGCTCGAAGATCAGTGAGAAGTCCACCTTGCCGTCTACCGGGATTTTATAGGGTTTGCTCAAAGAGATGACAGTTGCTCCTTTTACAGCATACTCTTTCCCGTCGGCACGCAGTGTGGGCTTGTTGGCGATAGGAACAGAGTCTCCCGTCATCTCCTGTGGCACATCCAGATGGAAGAACACCTCCGTTCGGTCATTGTCAATCGACACTTTTGTGATACTGATGATGGGTACGTTGACGTAGCCCGCCACAACCTTGTTCCAAACTTTTGTCTGTGCCTGTCCCAACACTGCCACAAAAGTAAGCATGATGGTGATGATCGTTTGTCTATTCATATTCTCAATCGTGAAAAACATTGACAAAGGTACATATTTTTTATTTTTCTTCATATAAATGTAGCTATTTATTGTGCATAGATAGCAAAAGAAAGTAGAATGTCGTTACTAAAAAGTAACTTTGTCCCAATAATAACAATTTTATGATCCTATTTAGGCAAAATCCACTTATATGAAACTATTCAAATCACTATTGCTGCTTGCTAGCATCATGGGATGCATAACAAGTTGTGATCCCCCTAAGACCTTTGCTCAATGGTATCCCCCCCACTATGTAGAGCCACGTATCGGTACGGCACATTGCCGTTACTTCCACTTCGCTCCCGGCGCCATGCCTTTCGGAATGGCTAAGCCCGGTCCCAGTACCAACGGACATTTGGGCAACAAGGACGGTTGGGAGGCAACGGGCTACGATTATCGCGACAAATCCATTGAAGGTTTCCCCTGCACCCACGAGTTTCAGGTAGGCGGCATTGTGCTGATGCCAACCTGCGGTGAATTAAAGACCATTCCCGGAGCCATTGATTCCGAAGGCGAAGGATACCGTTCCAAATTCTCTCATAAAGAGGAAATAGCCACCGCAGGCTATTACGCCGTCACGTTGCAGGACTATGGCATCAAGGTCGAGTTGACCGCCACGGAGCGAGTCGCCTTTCAGCGTTATACCTACCCCAAGTCGGAAGAGAGTCGAATCCTCTTTGATATAGGCAACCGATCAGGTGAGAGCGGCGCCGTGAAGGATGCCCACGTGAAAGTCAGTGAGGATGGCAAGACCGTAGAGGGTTATGTGGTCACCCTGCCCGAGTATGTCAAGAAGTATCAGCCCGGCGCTCAGGTACCCATCTATTTCAGTGCCGTTATCGATAAGGGTATAGCAGCTATTGGAGCATTCAACGGTGAGGAAGTTATCGAGGGCAAGAGAGAAGCGTCCGGACCTGGAGCAGGAGTCTATGTCACCTTTCCCACCGAAGAAGGCGAGAAGGTGACCGTAGCCGTGGGCATCTCCTACACCTCTGTTGAGAATGCCCGCCTGAACCGTGAGTCAGAGGCCAAGGATATGACATTTGATCAAGCCCGGGAACGCAATGAAAGCGTATGGCAGGAAATGTTAGGCCGCATAGACGTCAGATTTGCCAAAGACGATGATATGAAAAAATTCTACACCGGCCTTTATCATGCAATTTTGGGTCGTGGCCTTTGCAGCGATGTGAACGGAGCCTATCCCCGTCATGACGGCGGTATCGGTCAGTTGCCCATGAAGAACGGCAAGCCCATCCATCACATGTATAATACAGATGCTTTCTGGGGCGGTCAGTGGAATTTAGGGCAGTTGTGGATTCTGGCTTATCCCGAGTACACCTCGGATTATATCAGTTCCCACCTGCAGGTCTTCAAGGATGCCGGATGGATGGGTGACGGTCTTGCCAACAGCCGGTATGTGTCGGGGGTGGGAACCAACCAACTACCGCTGCTCATCAATGCCGCATACCAGTGCGGCATACGCGACTTCGATGTGGAACTGGCATATGAGGCTTGCCGTAAGAACGAATTGGATGGAGAAGACCGTCCTTTTGGAGCAGGCAAATCAGACACCAAGGAATTTGTACAGTATGGCTATGTGCCCCATGTGGAAAATGCCGACGGACCAGCTGAGAAGTTCCGCTTCTCCGCAAGCCACACATTGGAGTACTCCTTCACCTCTTGGGCAACGGCACAACTTGCCAAAGCACTTGGCAAGCCCGAATACAACCAGTTGATGAGTCTTTCCAAGGGTTGGGAGCGCATCTACGATGACAAGGAAAACTTCATGCACCCCAAGGATGCCGCCGGCCACTTCATACCCCATTTCGACCCCATGGAGGTATGGCGCGGATTTCAGGAAGGCAATGCCTGGCAATACACCTTCTATGTACCCCACGACGCCAAGGCATTGGTAGCCAAAGTCGGCGAGGAAGAGTTCAATGCCCGTCTCGACAGCATTTTTATCCTCTCGCAGCCAAAGATTTTCAGCGGCGGCACGGAGGTAGGAGCTTTTGCAGGCTTGAAGACCCTCTACAATCATGGCAACCAGCCATGTCTGCATATCTCCTGGCTCTTCAACGAGGCCAACCGTCCCTCCAAAACTCAGAAATGGGTACGTGCCATCCTCGACGAATTCTACGGCACCGACGGCATTCACGGCTATGGCTACGGACAGGATGAAGATCAGGGGCAGTTGGGTGCGTGGTACGTCATATCCAGCATGGGTCTTTTCAGCGTGACCGGCCTAAATGACATCGACCCAGTCTTCTCGTTGGGCAGTCCCCTATTCAACAAGATCACCATCCATCTCAGCGACAAGTACTATTCTGGCAAGCGGTTCACCATCACCACTAACCCATCCCTCAAATCCCAGCACAAGGATGATGAGATTTACGTGCAGGAGTACCGTCTCAACGGCAAGAAAATGACCGACCCTCACATCCATTTTTCAGATGTAGTAAAAGGAGGGAAGATAAAGATCAAGATGGGAGCAAAGCCAGTGGATCTCTACTAAGTGAAGGAATCTACTTCCGAAACGATGAATGAATATGAAGGATAATCATCACAGCTAATATATCTTATTATAAAAAAGGTTTTGATATTTGGAGGTATTCGGGGAATAAGACGTCATTGATTCAGATGCATCCGAAGTCCGAATTCGAGAGAGGGTGTCAGAGGGTGCTTTTTATAATAATGCTCTAATCTGGAGCCGTCATCGAAATAATAACCCAGAGATGGTTCCACATAGAATCCAATCTGCCGGAAGAGAAGGTATTCAGCTCCTGCAGCCGCATGGGTGGACCATTGCCAGGGACTGTCGTTGAGGCATTTCTCCACAGTCACATCTCCTGAGACGTAAAGTTGGATATGTTGCGATGACCACCACTGCCAAGACAAGCCCAGAGGGATGCCGATGTAATGGAGTTCCTGGTCGATGGTGGTTTCCGGATAAAGCGGCAGACTTAACTTTGAGTACAGATAGGTGTAGGAAAGGCCACTGAGAAGCGTCAGACGGGGTGATAACTCGCAATCCAAACTCAGTCCAAAACGGATCGGGAGGTGGTGGTCCGACACATAGTCGGTGAGGACGTAGGAATAACGAGGTAAAAAATAAGAATATGAATAAGAACCAGCGGATTTGTTTATACCATTGAAATCATAATATATTCGGTCATTGCGCATGGTGGTTGACTGTGCAGCCAGCAATCCTCCAGAGGCATTGACACCAATAGACCACTTGTGGGAACCAGAGGCAGAAGGTTGCCGAGTCACTGGGGTTTTGCCAGAATGAGGAAGGGGTGATGCAGACTCATGACGAGGTGACTGATGGTCTGCTACTTGCTGCGACCTCTCGTCATTTGACTCTGTATCTGAGCGTTGTTCAGTCAAATCGATGTGGGCTGTGCTGGATGGCGGGTCAAGAGCAGGGTTGGCAGACGGGGTGTGAGCAGAGCTGTCAGGGTGATCGAGGGGCACGCCAAGTGCGTCCTCCAACGGGCGGCTCTTCACTGGGGTGATGGCTACCTGCTGACGAGAGAGGGAAGGCTGAGGCTCAGCCTCAGCATGCGAAGAACGGGAAGCCTGGGAAGCAGAATGGAGGGGAGGCTGAGGTTCAGCCTCAGCAGTCGGAGAAGTGGAAACCTGGAGATTAGAATGGAGGGACGGCTCGTCGCTGCTATTGCTGTGGAGGAAAAAGAATCCGACCAGAGCCAAAACTGAAGCTGCAGCCACCCATGGCCACTTTCTCCACGAGCTTCTGATGACAGCCGGATTGCGCATGGGCTTTGGGCATGGCTCTATCTGCTCAGGGATGCTGTCTGAGGATGGGGATTTTTGCTCAGGGATGATATCTGAGGCAGAATCCATCTGCTCACAGATGCTTTCCCATAGGCCGGCAGGCGGATCTTTCCGATGCCCTGCCATTGTCCTTCTCATTTTATCAGTCCAATTATCTTTCATCGTCTTTTGTCCATGAGTTCTTTGATTTTTTTAGCAAGGAGCCTTTTGGCACAATAGAATTGAGAGGCCGACGAAGCCTCTTTGATCCCCAACAATTCTGCGATTCTCTTGTGAGGACAATTTTCAAAAACATAGAGGTTGAGCACCGTTCGGTAACCGTCAGGCAGTCGGCTGATCAACTGGTGCAACTCATCAGCCGAGAGAAGATCCGTATCAGGGATCTCATCATCTGTTTGCAGAGCGGCAGCCTCCTTCAGATCATTGAACTTCAGTCGCTTGCGTGCTCTAAGGAAATGAAGCGCCTCGTTGACCACCACCTTCACCATCCAGCCCTCAAACGACGGTTCGTTGCGGTATTCAAACTTTGGCAGCGAGGTGAAGATTTTGATAAAGCTATTCTGCAAGACATCTTTCGCATCGTCATCCGATGGCACATAGCGGTAGCAGACCGACGAGAGCCGCCCTACATATTGCTGGTAGAGTTCGTTCATCGCCTGCCGGTCATGATTTCGTATGCGCTCAACGAGATATTTTGACATGCTTTATCTGGCAGTTTCTCTTTTTATAATACAAAGAAAGGCAAATCTTGTATGGTGCATTCCTAAATTTTAGATTTTTTAACCATATTCCATACAAGAACATATTATCTTCATCATTATTATTATAGCGACTATCATATTTCTTCGGAGATTATCTTTTTATTTCACAGATCAAAAATATCTAAAATACGAACATAATAAGAAAGCCATGATGAAAAATTATCTAATTACCATTTCAACTGTCGTCATCGTTGGCATGATGCTATCGTGCAGCCAATCAGATATGGTGGACGATTTTGGCAAAAACGCACGAATTGTGAACATGTTGTCGACACCACGATATATCCAACTGACAAATGATCAGAAAACTTTTGTCAGTGACAACAATGGTTTCACCCTAAAATTCCTGAAATCAGCCAATCAGGCAAGCCCCAGCGGCAAGAGTTACATCTACTCACCTCTAAGCATCACCTACGTCTTAGGCATGGTGAACGCTGCTGCCACTGGCCAGACGGAACTGGAACTGGAACAGGCGTTAGGTTTTCATAAGGGAGGCATACAGGCAGTAAACGAGTATTGCAAGAACCTCATCGACAATCTGCCCAAAGTAGATGACCAAGTGACATTGAACATCGCCAATGCCATCTTCCTCAACAAGACCTACACACTGAAAGAACAGTTTCAAAAGGATATGGAACACTATTATGATGCCAAAGCCGAAGCCCTTGATTTCAACTCGCCGAGCACACTCAGCCACATCAACGACTGGTGCAACGACAAGACCAACGGGATGATTCCCACCATCCTCGATGAAGTGAACCCCAAGATAGTGTCTTATCTCCTCAATGCCATCTACTTCAAAGCCGACTGGACTTCTAAGTTTGACCCGAATTACACCAAGACGGAGACCTTCACCACAGAAAAAGGCATCACTCAACAGCCCATGATGCATCAGGCCGCACTTATCGCCTATACGCATAACGACACATTCTCCGCAGTCAGGCTTCCTTACAGCAACGGGATGTGGAACATGACAGTGCTCTTGCCCGAGGAGGGAAAGAGCACGGAAGACGTGATTGACGAAATGACTGGACACGGCAGTTTTTTAACGACCCATCTGAACGTATCGATGAACCCTTATGAGGTGGATCTGAAACTACCGCGTTTCGACGTTACCACGGATACCGATCAGATGAATGGCCGACTCATCGGCCTACTACAGCAGCTGGGTATCAAGTTGGCTTTTGAACCTACATGCATAGAAATCTGCAACATGTGTACATTGCCTATTTATATCGCCATGATGCGCCAGAAGGCCTCCATCAAAGTGAACGAGGAAGGTTCGGAGGCAGCTGTTGTGACTGTGGCGGAGGGGATGGCAACGTCGGCAATCTCCAAGGAATATCAAAAAGCAACATTCCACGCCAACCGTCCCTTTGTCTATGTCATCAGCGAGGCATCTTCAGATGTCATTCTTTTCGTGGGCAAATACACCGGAGAATAATCAAAAGTTTGCAGGTGAGTCAAAGCTCATCATTCCCCTAAGGGCTTAATTCATGTGAAGGGTTAAGCCATTTCGTCGAAAAAATCCCCGGAACTCATCGAAAATCATTTTGAGGCAGGTGATTCTCACATTAATTTTGCAAGTGTAAAAAACAAAGACCCAAGTGAGAATATAAAGAAATCACCATAAAAAAATTAAGCCTTATGAAAAAGTTACTTGCCATAATGATGATGTGTTTGTGTGCCGCCAATGTCAGCATCGCCCAGAACAGCCATCGCAGAATGATGATGAGACACCATTTCGAGAACCTCGACTCAGCCGCCAAGAGTCATCTGCTCAAAACACAAAAAGATTTTTGGGAAAAGCAGATGAAGAAGAACGACAAAAAATGGAAGAAACAGACGGCCTATCTATTCCATCTTGGAATGAGACGTCATCAGATGCCTCGCCATGGTTTCTACTTCGAGCCCCAGGAGGAGACAGCCCAATTCGTCGGTGGCAATGAAGCCCTCACCAACTGGATTGAAGAAAACATCACCTACCCCGTGCTTGCTGACGTCAACGGCATCGAGGGAAAGGTCGTTGTCACCTTTGACGTGAATGATGACGGTACGATCAGTAATGTGCAAGTGGAGAAGTCAGTCAATTCCATCCTCGACAATGAGGTAGTGAGTAAGGTGGAGTCAATGCCCCGATGGATCCCAGCAAAGCAGAATGGCCGTCCGGTGAAGATGAGATATACCTTGCCCATCAACTTCTCTGAAATCTCATAAAAATTACACTTATCAAGCCAACACAAAACGCTTTTCTTTAACTAATCAATTTATAATAGCAAAAATGTGAGGGTGTATCAAGAACGGAGGTTCTGATACACCCTCATACTAGAATAGACTATGAAGACCTAGGATGTACTAGGAAAAACCAACTATGAGCGGGGTCATTCATGATTAAATGAAATTGCTCATCAAAAATTGTGTAAATCGGGTGCAAATCAAAGTAAAAAATCGTTTTTTTTTCCGAAAGGTAGATTAATCCAAGAAAAAAGTATATATTTGCACTCAAAGAGCAAGAAAACATCACTCAAAAATCAAGACAAAGAGGTCTAAGAGAGACTTACTTCTAGATCCTGATAGAGCGAAAGCTCTGACATTTAGTTTCTCCATTACCTCTACCCTATTAACAAGGTCAAGGCTGGCATACTTCTACCGATTAATGATCGTCTTTGCCAGCCAATTACCTTTTAAAAGAAACCAACATGAGCAACAGAAGACAGCGGTTGCAAGCCGGAGAAAAAAGCAATTTGACAAAGGTGGCATTGCGCTATCGCGCCGTGTTTCTTGACCTCCAGCGTGAGGACATCCACATGCAGTCAAAGGTCACCGTACCCGTGATGGCCTTCATCGCCCGTCTGAAGGAGAACGGTTACAGTGTCAGCGAAGAACTTCTTCACGCCCTGAATGCCGTTTCAGTGAACCGACTGGCAGAAATCACAGAATGCATCAACGATGCGTTGGGTGTGCACCTCAACTGGGCTCCCCTCGTCAAGGGATGGGACACGCCTACCGGTGAGACCATCATCGACCACCTCCTCACCCTGGTGGCCAATATCTTCGGCGAGGAAGCAGGATTCAAGGGCACTACCCTCCCCTGCGGTCACCTCATTCCCGAAGGCACATTTCCACTTGAGCGCTACAACGGCTGTCCATTCTGCGGCACACCTTTTGATACTGCGGATTTTGTGTATAAAGGTCAGGCAAGCAAGTTGAAGGAACTACGCCTGTTTACTGTCAAAGACTTGGAGCATGTGTTTAACACGCTCCTTTCATCCGCCACGCCGCTTGATGGCACCCAAAAAGACACCCTCCAACTGCTGCTCCGCGAGTTCCCCTTGCCCGATGATGTTCATATTACGATGAAGGAAACCGCCATGTTTGTCATCAAGACACAGGTGGAACAAGACAAGGCAGACGCGGCTTCAAAGTTGTTGAAGACCCCGACCGACATACTCCGATACCTCTGGTATGAGAAGACAGGCTATGTGCAGATCATAGAACCCAGGACACTTGTCGCCCATGCCCGCAAGCTCTACACCCACATCTGGGGACCACTTGATAGAAGTGCTGACGCCGCCACCGCCATGAAGCAGAATCTGAGGTTGAAGTACGACCGCAAGTCATGTCTTCGCGTGGCAAAGTGGCTGAATGCCCTCCCAATGACAGCAAGACAAGCCGCCGAGAATATGAATTCTAAGCGTGGAATGTGGGTTCGCATGATCCGCGCACTTCGTCTGGGCGAATACTCACGTAAGAAAGGTTTCGAGTCTTTGGCAGAACTGCTCGATGTTTTTTACAAGCAAGACTACATCACCTGGCAGGGACATGTGGACCATGCCCGCATCACCAACGATGCAGACAAGACCTTAGCCATGCTGAAGGAGCGCCCCGGCCTGTTTGCCCGTTGTCTGTTTGCGACGATGCTCCGTTTTGGCAGTACAAAAGTGTTAGCCTCCTTTGATGAGATTGCGGACAAGTTGCCCGCCCGTCTGCTGCTGTCACTCGGCAACGCAGCAGATACCTATTTTGACCCAAAGGAAGTACGTCTTGCCCGTCCCATCACGGGCGTGACCAAGAAGATCGAACCCAACAAACTTCTTGCCCTTTATAGTGATGATGACCGCCGGCAGATGGTCCAGGCCGTCAATGACCTTTACAAAGCCTCCATGAAACGGCGTTTCGCCACCTGCCAGACAGAAGCGAAAACCATCTTTATCGATCCAGCCCTTTACCACATTCCCGTGAGCGTGGGCGACCGTTCGACCACCATTCAGGATTTGTCGTGCGCATTGATGGGAACCCGTTTTCCAGTGGAAGGCGATGCCGTTCGCCTGTTCCTCCAATGGGGAAAAGGTCTGCATGCCCAGCATCTCGACATGGACTTGAGTTGCCGTATCTCATTGTCTGACGGCAAGATAGCTGAATGCGCCTACTACCAGCTGACCTGTGTAGGAGCCAAGCACTCCGGTGATATCCGTTCCATTCCCGAGATGGTGGGTACAGCCGAATATATCGAACTGTCGTTGCCAGAACTGGAACAAGCAAAGGCGAAGTATGTGACCTTCACCTGCAACGCCTATTCTGCGGGTGCGCTCTCCCCCAATCTCATGGTGGGATGGATGGACTCAGCCTATCCGATGAAGATTTCAGAAAAGAAAGGCGTTGCCTACGACCCCTCCTGCGTGCAACATATCGTGCGCATCAGCGAGGGTAACCTCTCCAAAGGTCTGGTATTCGGCGTGCTCGACGTCACCAAGCGAGAGATCATCTGGTTGGAGATGCCTTTCACCTCACAGACCTTGAGGGGAGCCGACAGCGCCTCCGTCGAGGCTTTGCTCCACAAGTTAGAGACCAAAACGACTATCGGAGCGTTGCTCGACATGAAAGCCAAGGCACAAAATCTTGTCGTCATGGAAAAAGCCGACGAGGCAGATGAAGTCTACACCTATGAATGGGCACTCAATCCTGCAGCAGTATCCACCCTTATCTCCCTATAGTTTCTCTCTATGAAAGTGTCGTTAATGGTTCCTATCTATGGCGTAGAGAAGTATATTGAACGTTTTCTACACTCAGCATTCGGCCAGACCTATCATGACATAGAGTATCTCTTTGTGGATGATTGCTCAAAGGACCATTCCATGGAGATTTTCCATCGCATCTTGAACGAGTATCCTCAGAGAGCAGGACAGGTGCATGTCATCAAGCATGACGTGAACCGAGGATTGGCAGCAGCCAGGAATACCCTTCTTGACCATGCGACAGGCGACTATCTGATGTGGAGTGACCCCGATGACTGGTTGGAGAAGGAAGCCGTGGAGAAATGCGTCAGATGCGTGGAGCAAAATGATGCCGACTTCGTGAGATTTGGTTTTTTTGTCCACAAGAGCGAGACGGAAATCATTGAAAAGAAACTGGATGCGGACCTGATAAGTATCATTAAGTCATGGAGCGTGTTATGGGACTGTTTCTACCGACGAGACCTCTCTGTCAGAAGTGGGGGAAGATGCCAAGAAGGTATCAACTTTGGCGAGGACAAGATGATCTTATATCCTATCGCTCTCCTCATGCAAAAGCCAGTGGCATTGAAGGAATGCCTGTATCATTACAACAAGATGCGAGAGGACACCTCTATGACAAATTCGTGGAACAACAGCAAGATGCTGCGACGTCTCACAGCCATCCATTGGTATTACCATTTTTTTGAGAACAAGAACGAAGCCTGTCAGAAAGTGATGACGAAAAGGGCGGTGCAGACCCTTTTTGAAATACTTGCTGATAGTGCTTGTCTGCCAGACTGTGCTGAGAGTTACCGTAAATGCCGGACGCAGATCTGTCAGATATTGAGCGATACGGGCATAAAGGTCTCCAAGCGGAGAAGATGTATGCTCGCGCTGAGATTTCGCCCTTTAGTAAAAGCCTTTGTCAATTGCACAAGGGGACGCTGAGATTTTCAGCGTATATTTCATATGATTATATGACTCTATCCCCAAATGCTTGGGGATTTTTTGTTGCGATAATATCGCAACATACAGAACGGGAATTAATATCGGATTTTTCCGTCGTAGTTGAAGATCGGTTCATCGGTGGGCACATCGTCATCGTAGAAATGCACGGCACTGTCGTTCATCTTGGGATGCTGCTGGCGAAGCAGCCGTATGATCTCGGCACCCGCCCAGATGACCGGCCCATAGCCATGTGCCGCCATCACATGTACCGGTCTGTAGGCATAGAATGCCGCGTCGAAGGCCATGCCCGTCCCAACGCACACGCCCTCCACCTGTCCTATGCTGTTGACCGCTGAACTGACGGCATGCCATCCCAGCAATGCGACGGGTCCGAAGGTCTTGGCATCAAGCCATCCCTTATCGACGGCGTGAGCGATGGAATAAGTGTAGATGGCCGTTGCAGAGGTCTCCAGATAAGTGTCGCTTCGGTCGAGCAACTGATGCCAGAAGCCATCGTGGTGCTGACGTCGTGCCAATCCTGCGGCATGCTTCTGTAGCAGCATGAGTAGATTTTGCCGCTGGGGATGATTTTGCGGCAAGACATCAAGAACCTCGCATAACGTGAGGATTGCCCAGCCATTGGCACGCCCCCAGAAGAAGGCAGGATGAGCCGCATCCTCCACCCATCCATGCCGGAAGAGTCCCTCCTGCTCCACAAACATCCGGTCAGCAAACAGTCTCACCTGCCTTGCTGCCTCATCGTAATATTTGCTGTCGCCGGTCAGCCTCCCCATATACGCCACGGCAGGGATCGCCATGAACATATCATCGAGCCACACCGTGTTCTTATGAGGCCGCAGCCGTGCAAAGATACCGTCATCCAACCGGTATTCTTTATTCATGATATAGTCCGTATAATTGTCGATGAGCGGTCGCAGCGGCAGTTGACTGTCACCGAGCATGGCCTTGATCATCGAACAGCACACAGCCCCCGCATCATCGAGCGCATGCGGATCGATGACCCTCCTGATATTGGGATCCATGCTCTCCCCTCTCTCAAGAACCTTTTTATAATATGGAAAGATGTCGGCCAGCAACCGGTGCCGCTTGTCAACATAATTCTTATAAGCCACATCGCCAGTCGCCTCGTATGCCGACAACACCGCAGAGTAGGTGACTCCCCACTCATAACTCGTCAGTCGGAAACCACCCTGTTTCAGTTGCGTGCTGGCGGTGACATCCTTCATCCGCGTCACCTCTTGACCAGTTTTCTTTTCCACCAAGACAGCCGGTGTCTCCGTATCGATATATCGCAGCACACGGTCCATGGTCTGTTTCACGTCCTCAGCGAGAGGGATGCCATAACCGATTTTGTATTGCGGTTTCATGAGATGCAGCGGGGTGTTGTTGTCGTTGACCGTCTGGGCTTTGACCATCTGTACTGGCAGCAGAAAGAAGGACAACACAAAAGAAAGGAAAATGGGAGTTTT
>CADCQC010000248.1 GCA_902803455.1 uncultured Prevotellaceae bacterium | reverse complement strand
CTTAGAAACAAATAGCATGCTGTAGTGATGAAGATGGATGAAAAGGCTATCTGTAAAGGCTTCTATGCCATACCCTTGAGCGAAAGCAGGATACGCCTTTTCAACTCTTCCTTCTCTTCTGGCGAAAGATGGCGGATTCTGCTGATAAACGAAGGGATATCAGCGGAGGAGTGAGGTGAAAAGTCTATCTTAGTTTTTGCCATTTTCTGGGTCATTTATCTATTGACCCAGAAAATGGCTTTTTGTAACCATGATAATGGCCGTTTTTGGTCAAAAGCTCATCGCTTTTATCTTGTTGGTCCATTATTATATGAAGGTGGGTTCAGAGACACACCTTAAATAGCAGGATCCATTTGGGAAGCATATTCACGCAGACGGCTGATGCTGCGGTGCATCAGGTTGCGCACACTCTGGTAATTGATGCCCATGATGCGGCAGATGTCGTCATATTTGCGTTGCTCCACATAATAGAGGGTGATGATCTGGCGCTGACGGGGGGACAGCTTGTCAAAAAAATGCTCAAGTCGCGTGCAGAGTGCATTCTGGCGCTCACGGCGTTCTTTATAATAGTCTTCTGTCTCGGCGAGGACGCGCATGTTGCTGTCATCTATCTCATTGTCGCAGATGCGCATGTTACGGCGGTATTCATCACTGATACGGTTGCGTAATGAGATGTAGAGATAACTCTCGATGTTCTCCACCGATTTCAGCGTCTCTCGCTTGGTGAAGAATTTCACAAACACATCATGGATACAGTCTTTGATCATCTCGCGGTCTGTGGAAAAGCGCGATCCGAACGCAAAGAGGTTATCAATGTGTTTATCATACAGTAGCCCGAAGTCAATCATTAGGTAGGTTTTAGCAGATTTGTTTTCTAATATGCAAAATTACATCGCATTGGGCAAAGATAACATAAATTTTTGACTTTTTCAGTCAGAAAATATGATTTTTTTTCACAAGGCCCCATCCTGACAATGTGAATCAAGCCCGGGGATGAGATAAACGAATATCAAGAAAATAAAAGAAGGAAGAAAAAAGTTACAATAGGACATGTCAAATAACTTTTTCTTTCTTTTTTATTTTATTCTTTTATTCCCGTAGTCTCTTATCGTCGGCGCTCCAAATCAAATGATAAAGGTAAGTTTCCCACTCATCTCGACATGTCGCCACTCATCACACATCGATCTCCATTATTTTATAGAATTTTTGAAAATAATTTTTGTATAATTTCCACGCGCAGCGTGACCCTTTCATATCACGCGCAGCGTGATCCATTTCTATCGTCTATCGTTTGCGCAGCCAGTAGAGGCATTTGGGGGAGGTCGGTGTCATTCGGTAGGTCGACCGGATGGACACATTCTTCTCCAGAAGCGAGATGGCGCCGGTCTTCGCATCAATGGCGTAGATATGGTAACGTCCGTCCGAAACGGTGAGCTCCATCGTGCCTCCTTGAGGATATACCAGATAACCATATTGCTCACTCCCCATAGCCACACCATCACTCATCGGAAGGCTGCGCATCAGGCAGATGTCATGGAGCAAGGCCTGTTGATCAGGATCGGTGGTGTCTGGACGGATGGGGATGTTGGGCAGGGAACCTCCTGCCAGCAGAATCGCCCAACCGTAGTCGGGATACTGTTGTGAGAAGAAGGTGACGGCTTTGTCGGGATACTGTCGGCGGTATTCTTCCACTGCGCGGTAGGCTTCTGCAAAACCAGTCTTGCCCACTTTCATCTTGCGCATCCATTGGCGGGGAGCCATATTGCGCCCAGCCTCGGGTGCCCACAGCCCTTCCGTGTTGTAGTGCCAGTATCGGATGTCGATGATGTCCACCACCTCCCGCAGCGTGGGGTCGGATAAGATACTGTCTTGTGCATCCTTAGTGCAACTCAGTGCCACAAGAGGGTGATGACCCGTCTCCGCTTCCCATTCAGCGATGGTCTGCAACCAGAAACGGGTGAAATGTAGCGGACCGGTATACTCCGCACTGAGCAGGTGGACCACATTGGGATGGTCTTTCATCTGCTCGAGACACATCCGGATATATTGGCGGTGGAGAGGGCGCAGCACAGGATCTTCCTCGTTGTAGAACTGTTCGGCCATGAAGATACGTTTGTCACCGGCAAAGGGCACCGGTTCGGGGAAGTTGGTGCCGTTGATGTTGTTCACCGGGCGCCACGGACAATCCACCCAGTGTGCGCCGGCTTCCAGGATATTGTGTTGGAAATAATGCTCATGGAAGAGCAGGATGCCATAGGTCGACGACTGACGGGCAAACGACTGGAGACGGCCCCAATACCAGTTGTTGGGACGGGTGAGGTCATAGCATGACAGACCGTCCCATGCGGTGCCCTGGCCGGAACGGGAGAAGGGCTGCTCGTAGAAGGGAGGCCACACGTCGCCGTCGGCACGGCGGACGCGCTCATGGTCGGTGCGCCGCAGGTCATACCACAGACCGTAGTGGTGGTCGAGGTGACTGTAATGTGACTGGTGGAGGTAACCGACAACGCTGTCGATGCGGTCGGTCCATCCGGTGCCTTCACGCCCGGGAACGAAACGGGTGATGGCGGGCCTGGCTCCCAGACGGATGAAATTGTCTTTCACACGGCCACTCCACCAGGGGATGTCGTAGGCATTGCCGGTGGCAAGATGGCTGTCGAGGGTGAGATGGCCTTGGGTGATGCCGATGGCTGGAATCGTGGGGGTGACGGCTGATGACCGCTGGGGAGTGCGGACTTTGAAGGGCGTGGTGGGAGCGACGGATGCCGTGAAGGAGAGGCTGTCGATCCAGGCTTCCATCGTCAGTCGGGGCTGGGTAAGCGATTCTTCGGCCAGTTGCATGGCTTGTTCCACGGTGGGGGAACTGGTGGCATTGGTGGGGCGGGGGAGGAGCTGCCCCAATTGTTCGGCAAGGGCAGCGTCCTTACCGATGGCGGAGAGACGTTTCGACAGCTGGTCGTAGAAGAGGGAGCGGGGACTGACATGGTCGTTGCTGCTCGTCCAGTTGCCATCGCCGGTCAATGTTCCCCAACAGCCATGGCCGCTGCATCGGTTGTCGGCATCGGGGGAGTAGCAGGAGATGGTCGAGGCGGTGCATTGCCAGAACATCGAGTTGGCGGTGTTCCATCCTGTCCCAAATTGGAATTGCTCGAGATTGGCGAAGCGCAAGTCGTGCCCGTCGATATTGACGATGTCAAACAGCAGGCCGGCAGCCCATGAACCGATACTGCCGCTGAAACCCAATGACGTCTCTCCCTCGCATTGCACAAAGGCATTCGGACCGGCGGCACAGTAGCCTGCAGCGAAATCGTGGATACCTTGGCGGGAGATGCAGCGTTGGAAAAGGGTCTGCTGACCACGGGTGAGGAAGACCTGCCGGCGCCAACCGCCAATCTCCGACACGGGATCGGTGGCGATACAGTCTTCCACAGTGATGCGGCTGGTGGACTGCTGCAGGTTGACGGCACTGCCCGCAAGATGGCGGAAGATGACGCGTCGCACCCACACGTCACGTGCGTGGTCAATGAAGATGCCGTCCCAACAGTGGTCCTCATCCTTGGCATTCCAACCGTTGACGGCCGACTGAAGGGTCAGATTCTCAATGCCACACTCGCTGACTTCGCCTTCGGGACGGTGGAGCAGGATATACGTGGGGGCTTCGGGTTGTGTCAGCGTGGTGGTGATGGGGGCGTCGATGGTGAGATGGCTGCCATCGATGGCGGTCACCGTGCGGTCCCAGGTGATGTCTAAGTCTGTCGGTTTCCAACCTGTATAGTCGAGTCCTCCGCCGAAATCATCCATCTTCAGACGGGCTATCCATTCACGGGTGCTTTTGCGCACGATGTGGATGCGGTCGCCGGCATGCAGGGATCGTGGCTGCTTGACGGTGAGTGGGAGACGGGTGCTGCCGGCCTTCACCGTGTCGGCGGCCAACCAGAGGGTGTCACCGGTATTGACCGTCGTAGCGTGTCCTTCCAGATAGATCAGGGCACCACGGTCATAGCCGTGTTTCTCAAGGACTGTGCGGCGACGGTCTGTTCCTCGGAGGACGATGCCTGAGCAGGGGATATGAAGCGGATGGTCAAGCCGGAAGACACCTTCTCCGAGGAGGATGGCGCCTCGGAATCCTTGCTTGTCGGCCTTGAGCTTTGACAGCTGGTATATCGCCTGTTGGATCATTCCGCTGCAGTCGCCTTCCTGCCAGGGGATATAGATGGCTACGGGCAGGTCGGGGATGACTGATTCGGAGGCGTGGTAGCCACAGGTGGAATAGTCCATCGGGACATAGAGTGATGGCTTGACTCGCTTTTGGGCAAATAGGGTGGTGGCAAACAGGAGGAGGAGGGCGATGACGGCTGGCTTTCTCATAGGTGTGCGCTGGGAGATGGGGGACTTTAAAAAAAATATCCTGCTCCCACTGGCGGCATGACCGCTGCGGCAGGAGCAGGAAAAGAGAACAGGCTGTTGCCTGAATGGGCAAGGCCAAGGGTTATTCAATCACGACGAGTGGAGTGTCTTCCATCACGCTGGCACCTTGGGAGACAAGAATGGCGGTCACCTTACCGTCTTTCTCTGCTTCCAGGTTGTTGGCCATCTTCATGGCTTCGAGCACCAGCACCACGTCACCTGCTTTCACTTCGTCACCTACAGCCACCATGATCTCGGTGATGACACCGGGAAGCGGAGCCT
>CADCQC010000247.1 GCA_902803455.1 uncultured Prevotellaceae bacterium | reverse complement strand
TTCTTTTTCAGCCTTTTTTATTTTATTTTTTTATCCACCTATGAGCATCAAGCACATAGATGAGGGAATCAGGGGGACAGGTATTTGATTGTATTTTTAGTAAAAAATTTAAAATCAAATACCTGTCCCCTGATTCTGAAAGAAAAATAGCCTCTTTCTATTCCTCTTCTTTCTGCTCATCCCCATCCTCTTCCTCTTTCTTAGGAAAAGCCTCGGGCACGAGGGTCTCGATATATTTGCAGAGGATGGCAATACCTTTGAGGTTCTCACCTCCCTGAGGGATGATGATGTCGGCATATTTCTTGGTCGGTTCGATGAACTGCTCATGCATGGGTTTGAGCACATCGAGATAGCGGGTGATGACCATGTCGACGGTGCGCCCACGCTCCACCACGTCGCGGG
This sequence comes from uncultured Prevotellaceae bacterium, assembly GCA_902803455.1. Classification (GTDB taxonomy): domain Bacteria; phylum Bacteroidota; class Bacteroidia; order Bacteroidales; family Bacteroidaceae; genus Prevotella. The sequence goes on along the minus strand of CADCQC010000247.1, from coordinate 6,775 downwards.
TGATGTTGCGGATGAGCCGCTCGTCGCTGTCGGTGTCGACGAAGATCTTCAGGTCCATCAGGTCACGCAGTCTCGGGTCGATGAGCGTCATGATACCCTCGATGATGATCACGGGTTTGGGTTCCACATGCACGGTCTCTTTCTGCCGGTTGGACTCAATATAAGAATAGGTGGGTTGCTCAATCGCTTTTCCCTTGCGCAACTGGTTGATCTGTTTGATGAGCAGTTTCCAGTCAAACGCATCAGGATGGTCGAAATTGATCATCCTCCGCTGCTCGGGCGTGAGGTCCGAAGTGTCATTGTAATAAGAATCAAGAGGCACGACAGCCACATAATGAGGTGGCAATGCCTGGACAATTTTTCTCACGACGGTCGTCTTTCCCGACCCTGTTCCTCCTGCGATACCGATTATAGTCATAGTGTATGTGGATTGTTGGTTATTGTTTGTCGTTTTGGGTGTGTGCTGTCAGGCGGTCGAAGAGCGGCTGGTAATATTGCGCCTTGCGCTCCACCTTCATGGGATAGGCCCTGCTGCTGCTCGGCATTCGGTGGAGTCTCACCGTGCGCCCGGCAAACGTGAAAGCCGTCTGTCCACCCACCTTGGGTGCGGCAATACCGAAATGCGCGGTGAAGAGGTCGGTGGCCTTCTGCCCTGTCGTCACCACGTCGCAGCATTCGGGCATGCGCGTGAGCAAGGCGTCGAGATCTGTGGTCTCCACCACCTCCAGGTCTTTGTCGGATGCGGTGTTGCGCGTACGCCTCACCGCCGTGGCCGTGTCATAGAGTGCGATCCCCCACTTGATGAGCACCTCCTGGATGTCATCGAGCCGGTAGGTGCGGTGCTCGGTGTCCACCAGCCGTTCTTTGTCACCAAAGAGACAGATGCCGAAGATGCGCCACATGTCGTTGGTGAAATTGGGATAGAAGAAATCAATGCACCAGCGGTGCCGCGCCGGCGGAAAACTGCCCAACATGAGCAGCCTTGCGTGTGGTGGCACGTAAGGCTGCCAGGGATGATGCTCCACGTCGGTGGTCATCACTTCTTCTCCTTGATCAGGTAGACGACGGTCGGCAGGTGGTCGGAATAGCCGTCAAGCCACACACCGCTTGCCGTGGTGCGCTTGGGCGACCCTTTGTATTTGCCTTCGCTCTGCAAGAGATACGGCCTGTCTTGGATCTGACATTTTAAATAGGTAAGTGAGCTGTAGTCACGTGTACTGGTGCGGTCGAGGAGGTTGGGTGAGAGCACGATCTGGTCGAAGAGGTTCCAACTGCCCTGATAACTCAGCGTGCCCCTTCCGCTGTCGAGGATTTTCCACCATGGGTTGAACATGTCATTATCGCCCACCTTATCTATTGATGGTTTGGCACTCAGCTCCACCGCCATACTGTTGTTTTGCGGGTCATCATTCATATCACCCATGACGATGACCTTGCGCTGTGGGTCGACGCGCATGAGCGAGTCTTTCACCGCTTTCACCTGTCGGCCTGCGCACTCACGGTAGAAGGAACCTGAGAAACGGCTGGGCCAGTGGCAGACAATGATCGACAGCGGCTCGTCGGCCAGCATGCCGGTGACGGTGAGGAAGCCACGCGTGAAGAACGTGCTGTCGCGCTCCAGTTCGGGCACGTAGGGCACGAGCACTGCCTCACGGAAGGTGAAGAGTTGCGGGTTGTAGAGAAGCGCGCAGTCGACACCCCGTCGGTCGGGTCCCTCGATATGCACGAACTGATAGCCTCGGGCAGCCAGTTCGGGCTGTTTGATCAGGTCATTGAGGGCATTGCTGTTCTCCACCTCTGAGACGCCGATGACGGCACATCCCACTGGCAGCATGTCGGTGCCCATATCAGCGAGGGCATAGGCCATGTTGTGGAGTTTGCGCCCATATTTCAATCCGTTCCACATATAGGAACCGTTGGGCAGGAAATCGTAGTCGTTTTTGCCTTCGTCATGACAAGTGTCAAAGAGATTCTCCAGGTTATAGAACCCGACGCCATAAACATTGTATTTCTGTTGTGTCGACACAGCGAGTACGGCAAAGAAGGCCAGAGTGAGGATAAAAAGTCGTTTTTTCATGAGAAGATGATTTTAGTTAGCAATTGGCGAAAGCCAGCCAAGCCGGCTCTTGTGGATAGATTATCATTTAGATGATGCAAATATCGGAAAATAAATTGAAAAAATTGCATTTTTTGAAGAAAAATAAATACACAAATCTTTTTTTTTTCATATAATTTTCGTTACTTTGCATCCAAACACTTACCAATCTAATAACAATATGCGAAAAATGCTGAAAATAGCAGTGTTTGCACTCTGCTACTCCCCTCTTGCCTTTGCGCAGGTGGTAGACTCATTGGAGCAGACCGTTACGCTGGACGAGTCGGCCTTCACGTTCACGGAAGCGCAACTCGGCGAGGATGATGACATGTCGCAAAATGTGACCATCCTCAGCAGCAACACCAACGTATACGCCAATGAGGTAGGCTATCTCTTCTCGCCCGTGCGCTTCCGTTATCGCGCGCTGGGGCAGAAGTATAATGATATCTACGTGAACGGCGCACTGATGAACGACTTCGAGTCGGGACAGTTTAGATACTCCAATGTGGGCGGTATCAACAACCTGACACGCAACATCGACGCCGCGCTCCCCTTCGAGGACAACAACTTTGCGATGACCAACATCGGCGGTAGTAACAACTACAACTTCCGCGCCTCGCAGGTATCTGCAGGACATAAGTTGTCGCTCAGCGGCGCCAACCGCAACTACACGCTCCGCGGCATGTACACCTACGGCTCGGGCATCAACGAGAACGGATGGGCTTATGCTGCCAGCGTCTGCTACCGCTGGGCAAAGCGTGGTTATGTGGAAGGTACCTTCTACAACTCTCTATCTTATTATTTAGGTGTGGAGAAACTCATCGGCGCTCACTCCTTCTCGCTGTCCACCTGGGGCAACCCGACCGAGCGCGCCTCGCAGGGTGCTGCCACCGACGAGAGTTACTGGCTTGCCAACAACTACCAGTACAACCCCTATTGGGGCTATCAGGACGGCAAGGTGCGCAACTCCCGCGTGGTGTTCGACTTCGCACCGACGGCACTCCTCACCTGGGACTGGAAAATCGACGACGGCACACGCCTCACCACGTCGCTGTTGGGCAAATACAGTGTCTACAAGAGTACCCGCCTCAACTACAACAACGCGGAGAACCCACAGCCTGACTACTGGAAAAACCTCCCCAGCAGCCACTTCGACGTGTGGGATCCCACCGACGACCAGTATCGCACCGACCAGGCGCTGGCCGACTTCCGCGCAGCCTACGACCTGCTGAGCAATTCGAAAGATGCCCGGCAGATCAACTGGGACCGCCTCTACTGGGCCAACCGCAATGCCAACGCCCAGGGTGCCGACGCACTCTATTACATCGAGGCCAAGCACAACGACAACATCTTCATCTCGCTCGCCTCAACCCTGCACAAGCAGATCACCCCGAAATCACATGCCAATATCGGTATCAACATAGGGGGCAACGTGGGTAAGCACTACAAGACGATGGATGACATGCTGGGAGCCAACACCTTCCACAACATCAACACCTATGCGCTGGGCAACTACGCCGCCACATCGGGCACCGTGCAATATGACCTCAACAATCCCAACGGTCTCGTGGGAAAGGGCGACACGTTCGGATACGACTACAACCTCATTGCCCGCAAAGGTATCTTGTGGGGCAACTACTCCGAGAATTTCGGACCGCTGCACTACAGCGTGGCAGCAAAGGTGGGCTATGACGGCATGCAGCGCGACGGACGCATGCGCAACGGTATGTTTGCCGACTATTCCTACGGCAAGAGCAGCACGGCTCATTTCGTGAGCGGAGGCGCCAAGTTCAACTCCACCATCAACCTGGGCGGTGGCAACACCATCCTGCTGGGCGTAGGCTATGAGCACCGCGCGCCACAGATCACCACGGCCTTCGTATCACCCGAAATGAACAACGATTTCGTGCAGAACCTCAGAAACGAGCGGATATTCAGCAGTGAGGTGGGCTACCAGTTCCAGAACTCACTCATCCACCTCAACATCAATGCGTACTACAACCGCATGGATCACGGCACTGAATGGCAGAACTTCTACTTCGACGATATCAACTCGTTCTCCTATGTCTCGATGACCAATATCGAGAAGTCCTACTACGGACTGGAGGCCGGCGTCAGTTTCAAAGTGAGTTCGGCTTTCAACATCAAGGCTTTGGGTACCATCAGCGACGCACAATACATCAACAACGCCAACGTGCGCTACCTGAACTCAACAAAGGCTACTTACCACGATGACATCGTGATGAACAAGGGCATGCGCGAGTCGGGCACACCGCTCACCGCAGCCAGCCTGATCTTCGACTTCCATGCCAACGGATGGTTCTGTAACCTCAACTGCAACTACTACGACCGCTTCTATCTGAGTTACTCACCGAGCTACCGCTATCAGGGTACCCTCACCACGATGCAGCGCGTGAACAACGACGGCACCTACGACGTGCCTGAGCAGGCAAAGGGCAAGGGCGGTTTCATGCTCGACGGTTCTATCGGCAAGTCGTTGCGCCTGCGCCATGGCAGACAGCTGTCGATCAACCTGATGATCACCAACATCCTCAACAACCAGAAGTTGTGCACCGGCGGTTATGAGCAGAGCCGTAGCGACTACACCGTGAAACAGGTGGGCGATGACGTGCAGATGAACAACCAGCGTGCCTACAAGTTCTCCCTCAACCCGAAGAAATACTACGCATACGGCATCAACGGAATGCTCAACCTGACCTATCGATTCTAAAAACATGAGCCATATGAAAAAATCATATTATATCCTCATCGCCGCCGTATGCACGTTGCTTGCCTCGTGCATGGCGGGTGATTTCGACGCACCTGAAATGAGCGCGTCACCCTACGGCAACAACCAGATCACCGAGACCAATCTGATCACCATCGCCCAACTGAAGGAGATCTATAAGTCGACCATCGCCAACAACGGCATGAAAGAGGTGACTGAAGACATCCAGATCAAGGGTCTGGTGACCGGCAATGATATCGAGGGAAACATCTACAACCAGGTGTTCATCGACGACGGCACCGGTGCCTTCATCGTCTGCATCAACCAGGGCGGACTCTTCGGATACCTGCCCGTCGGACAAGAAGTGCTCATCAGTCTGAAAGGACTCTATATCGGCGCCTATGGCCAGCAGGGAGAGATCGGCGTGCCCTACACCAGTGCATCGGGCTCCACCTACGTGAGCCGCATGAGCCGCTTCATCTGGCAAGACCACTACCGCCTCATCGGCTCTGCCAACCCGGCAGCCGTGCAGCCGGAGGTGTTTGACACCAAACGCATCACCAACGAAGCCTATCTCGAGTCGCACTGCGGCAAACTGATGACCCTCAAGGGCGTGGAACTGCAAGGTGCTGACGGCACGGCTGTCTATGCACCCACCGACGGCAGCGTGACACTCACCGCCAACTGCGCCAACCGCAACTTCAAAGGGCTGAGCAGCAACCAGATCGTGCTCCGCACCAGCAGTTACGCCGACTTCGCCGGCAATGCGATGCCACAAGGGTTGGTCGACGTGACCGGCATCTTCACCCGCTATCGCAACACCTGGCAGATTCTCATGCGCTCGACCGCAGACATCCAGCCAGCTCAGTAGTCATCCACATCATCGAACAACAAAAATAATACCTCATATGAAAAAGACATTTTATTCACTGATGTTCATGGCTCTGGCGGCCATGACCTTCACCGGTTGCGAGGACGTGCCAGCACCCTTCGACATTCCGACACAGAGCAACAACCAAGCGAGCGAGCCTGCCGAACCCATGGGTAGCGGCACCGTCGCCGATCCTTACAACGTGGCTGCTGCCATCGCCGTGGCACAGCAGTTGGAGACAGTACAGGAGAGTGCTTCCGACATCTTCATCAAGGGAAAAGTGGTGTCGATCCGCGAGAACTACACCACACAGTATGGCAACGCAGCCTTCTACATCTCCGATGACGGCACAGCCAAGAACCAGTTCCTCGTCTATCGCGCACTCTACCTCGGCAACAAGAAATACACCTCTGGCGACCTGCTCAACGAGGGTGACGAGGTGATCATCTGCGGCAAGGTGACCAACTACAACGGAACACTCGAGACCGTACAGAACAAGGCCTTCCTCTATTCGCTCAACGGCAAGACTGACGGTGGTGAACCAACACCGGCCGGCGATGCCAAGGGTAGCGGTACGCTGGAAGATCCGTTCAACCCCGTGGCTGCCAATGCCTACACCAGCAAACTGCCTGCCGACACTGAGAGCGATGGCGATATCTATATCAAGGGTAAGATCTCTAAGATCGCCGACAACGGTGAGTTCTCCGCACAGTATGGCAATGCCACCTTCTATATCTCTGAGGATGGCAGCGCAGGCAACGACTTCTATGTCTATCGCACACTCTACTTAGGCAACAAGAAATGGGCCAATGGCGACACCCAGATCAAGGTGGGCGACGAGGTGATCATCTGCGGCAAGGTGGTCAACTTCAGAGGCAACACTGCAGAGACCGTCGCCAGCAAGAGTTACATCTACTCTCTCAATGGCAAGAGCGAGGGTGGCGACACACCACAGCCACAGCCTGGCACTGCCACTGGATCGGGAACCCAGGCTGACCCATGGAATTCTGTGGCTGCCAATGATTTCGTGAGCAAACTGGCTGCCGACACCCCGACCGACCAGGTGTATTACATCAAGGGT
>CADCQC010000246.1 GCA_902803455.1 uncultured Prevotellaceae bacterium | reverse complement strand
CCCCTGGATTCAAGGGAGGCGACCGCACCGATATCGAGTTGCCAGAAGCCCAACGCCAAGTGATGGCCGCCTTGCATGCAGCTGGTAAGCATGTGGTATTTGTCTGTTGTTCAGGCAGTGCTATCGCCATGGTTCCAGAGACACAAAACGCAGAAGCCATTCTGCAGGCCTGGTATCCAGGAGAACAAGGAGGTCATGCTGTTGCCGACGTGTTATTCGGTGACTTTAATCCCAGCGGCAAATTGCCCATCACCTTTTATCAACGCGTGAGCGATCTGCCCGATTTTCTCGATTACCGTATGACCAACCGCACATACCGTTATTTCAAGGGAGAGCCCCTCTTTGCATTTGGTCATGGTCTGAGCTACACCACTTTTGACCTCTCGAAACCCGTATACAAGAAAGGCAAGGTGATGGTGAGCGTAAAGAATACCGGTAAAACCACGGGCACCGAAACCGTTCAATTATACATCAAGAGGATAAAGGACACAAGTGGCCCTATCAAGTCGTTACGAGGTTTCAAGAAAGTAACACTTCAACCACAAGAAAGTAAAGTGGTAGAAATCGCCCTTCCCCGTGAACAGTTTGAAGTATGGGATGAGTCAACCAACACCATGCGTGTGTTACCAGGCAAATATGAGATTTTGACAGGAAATACCAGTCATCCCAAAGGTCTGAAAACGACCACGGTCACCATCCGATGAGTCCAAGTGTAACGACCAGACACGTTCGGGGGGAGACTTTTTTTAAGAAGAAAAATTTGTCGCATCCAATAAAATGTCGTACTTTTGCATCATGATGGAATTAAGAAGACACATTGAGATTTTACTATTGGAAAATGACTGCGTGATTGTGCCCAACTTAGGAGGTTTTATGGCTCATCATGTGGAAGCCCGTTACGACAAGACCGATGGCATGCTGATCCCGCCCCTTCGCACGTTGGGTTTCAACCCACAGTTGCAAATGAGTGATCATCTTCTGACCCAGTCGTATGCCGATGCCTATGATATCAGTTATCCAGAGGCCGTAAAGCGTGTAGAGCACGAAGTAGGCATGCTGAAGCATCAATTGGAGAAAGAAGGTTATGTGTCATTGCCTGATCTTGGCATTCTATCTATCAACAGCGAGGGCCGTTATGAATTTGAGCCCTGTGAGTCAGGCTTACTCACGCCCTCACTCTATGGTTTTGGAGCCATTGAGATGCCCTATCTGTCAGAAATGAGGCATCGTGTTTCCAGCCGTCCATGCACTATCGAGATGCCAACCCTCCCGATGGGCATATTGGAGCCCGCCTCCAGTTCTAAACCCTCTAAATTAGCAACCATCATGTCGCATATCGACGAACTCCCGCGTGAGGAAGAAAAGACCATCAGCATCAAGGTCAGTTTGCTCCGCAATCTTGCCGTCACAGCCGTTGCCGCTGTGGCTCTGCTCCTTTTCGCCCGTCCTGTGGTACCCGAGCAATCAGAATCCCAGGCCCCCGAGACGGCCAGTGTGCTGAATATTCCCTCCTCCTCACCCGCCTCCACTCCATCCACGACGATCAGCATGTCAGACAACATTCTGAGCAGTCTTGAGAGCGTGTCAGAGCAAATAACCCTCAGTCAAGAAGAAGGAGTGGTGCCATCCAGCGGTTCATTCACCATTGTCCTGGCCTACAGTCTTCCTTTGGAAAATGCGAAAGCATTTTTGAATGATGTGAAGCGGCAAGGAGCCCGCAAGGCCGTCCTCTTCACTTACAAGTCAGAAAACGTGATCTCTTATGGCAGTTATGCCAGCAACAGTGAAGCCTATGCAGCCATGCAAGAGCTGATCGCCTCTGGCAGTATCGGTAGTGCCTGGATCATGCAAGTGAAATAGGATGAAACGAGTCAGGTGTCCGAAGTGCGACAATTATATCACCTTTGACGAGTCACGTTATACGTCGGGGCAGTCATTGGTTTTCGAATGTCCGAACTGCAATAAGCAGTTCGGTATTCGTATAGGTGTATCCCAATTGCGCAATGTACAGAAGGAAGAACATCCCGATGAGAATGCCAATGAAAGTGGGCTTGGAAGCATTGTCGTCATTGAGAATGTGTTCCATTTCAAGCAAGTGATCCCACTTCAAATGGGCGACAACACCATTGGCCGATACATGAAAGGCAGCAAGATCAACACCCCCATCGAGACCAATGACCCCAGCATAGATCTTTTGCATTGCGTACTCAATGTATCACGCACGAAGCGAGGCACTTTGCAATATGTGCTTCGTGACGGACCCAGTTTCACAGGTACGTTTGTTGACAATGAGATTTTGGGAGACCGAGAGCGCCGTGTGATCACTGATGGCACCCTTTTCACTATCGGCGCCACGAGTATTATTTTGCGTACCGGCGATTAAGCGCAACATCAGGTCATTTTTTGCGCAACTTTAACTTTGGTATCTTATACTGATCCCCCTCTTTAGGTTCATTATTCCCCTCATTGAGAACGATGAGGTAAATTTGAATATCAGTACCGAGGAAGATACGTGATATATCAGCCAGGGTCTGACCATTCATAACCGTGATCACGGTGTCGATCCCCACAATGTCATAGGCACCATAAGGAATCTGTGCATTCATGGCCTTAAAATCATCCGTCTGATTATCAGCGGTCTGAACCTTGACGTTCTCCACCACCTTGGCATTCCCTGCCGTATCATTTATCTCCTGACTGACAGTATCCACAGGCACCGGTTGTTTATCACCATCTTTTGACAAGAAGAACCATCCCAACACAGCAACCACACAAGCAGCAGCCAAGGCAGTCCAAATACGCCATTTAGGTTTCGTTTCGCTTTCGGTGGCGGAAGGTAAATCATCAGAAGAGACCAAATGATCTACTTCAGAAGCCCCATCCTCATGGGTAGCTTCATCCACCTGAGGCGCCTCCTCATGCGGAAGAGACATGTCCGGTGAGGAATTGCCAATATCTTCTGCCTTTTCTGTCAGAGCATCTGCTTTATGACCATCCTGATCCGGCAAATTATCAGATACGGGATTCTGAGCTATGAGAAAAGCCTTGTCGTCGGAATCCTGAGCCTGATGATCACCGCTGTTGACGATGATGATATCATCAAAAGTAACCCCATCCCTGAGAGGCACCGGTTCGAAATAGGCGAAAGGTTTATTGATTTTGGCAGCCAATTGTTCAGATGGTGAGAATGAGATCTTGCCATACACGCATTCCCCTACCCTGACTTTTGTAAGCAAGAAATCCCCTAAGCCATCCACCACGACAGGTTCACCATTGTCCATCTCAGTCAGAATGGTTTTGAAGAACGCCACAGGAGCCCTCTCCGCCCAAGAGGCATCAATTTTTTGCTTAATCAGTTTGGCAGATATAGCAGAAAAGACATTGGATACCGTCTCTGCAGGAAATCTCTCTTCCACCTCCTTTAGATCCAAAAGAGGAGCCGGTGTGAAATCAAGTTCCAGTCTTGGCGGCATGAGTGTATCGTTTTGCTTGTCAGGATCATGCAAGATATATTCTTTATGATTGTGAATCTCGAACAATCCGAAGTCAGCGATCAGCAGCCATCCACGATCGGTCAATGTCTCGGTTATCCATTCGACCATCAATGAAGCACATTGTGTTGCCACCTCCGGCTCACAATCCATCAACCGTGTCAGTCCTTTTATGATTTGAAGATCACTCATGCTAAGAAGGTATTCAAAATTATCATCATCCACCCATCACTCTATCATTTCACCACCTGTCCATAAAGGTCGAATTCCTCAGCATCCGTAATGAGGACCTGATAGAAGCAGCCTGTCCGCAGCCGACGCTCTCCCACTGGAATCAACACTTCAGGATCCACCTCAGGAGAAGAGTATTGCGTCCTTCCGACATAATAATCCCCTTCTTTCCTGTCGATGATTACCTTCATTGTCTTTCCCACAGCCTGAGCCTCAATCTCAGCACTGATCTGCTGTTGAACAGCCATGAGTCTGCTTAGTCTGTCGTTTTTCACCTCCATGGGCACATCATCCTTATAATGCTTTGCACTATAGGTATCTTCCTCCTCGGAATAGGCAAACGCTCCAAGTCGCTCAAACCTGGCCCACTTCACGAACTCAAGCAATTGTTGGAAATCCTCCTCCGTCTCTCCAGGAAATCCCACCATCATGGTAGTTCTCAGAGCGATTCCCGGCACTGCCTCTCTCAATTTTCTGATGAATTGATACGTTTCCTCCTTGGATGTGTTTCTTCTCATGCGTTCCAACATCCGATCAGAAACATGCTGCAAGGCCACATCCATATATTTGCAGACATTGTCGTGAGAGCGTATCACGTCGAGCAACTCTCCAGGAAACTGATTTGGGTAAGCATAATGCAATCTGATCCACTTCACGCCTTTTACCTCAGCCATTCTCTTCACCAGCTCAGCGATGTGTCGTTTTCCGTCGATATCGAGGCCGTAGTATGTCAGTTCCTGAGCGATGACTTGAAATTCACACACACCTTTATCCACCAGCGCCTTCACTTCATCGATGATCTCCTCAAGAGGTCTGCTGATATGTTTTCCCGTGATCATCGGAATAGCACAATAGGCACAATGCCGATCACACCCTTCACTGATTTTCACATAAGCATAATGACGAGGAGTGGTGAGAGAACGCTCCCAACGGCAGTCGCCCACTTCTGCTTTTCCCAGATCACTGATCAACTGGCGGTAGTCGAATTTCCCATAGTATTTGTCGACTTCCGGAATTTCTTTTTCCAGTTGCTGACGATATCTCTGAGCGAGACACCCCATCACGAACAGTTTTCGAATGCGTCCTTGCTGTTTAGCCTGCACCAATTCCAAAATGGTATTGATACTCTCCTCCTTGGCATCACCTATGAACCCACAAGTATTGACAACAACGATCTCCCCGTTAGGATTCGGGCTGTCGTGCACACACCGATAACCATTCATCTCAAACTGTCTCATCAGCATCTCGGTATCCACGAGATTTTTCGAGCAGCCCATGGTGATGAAATCGACTTGATTTTTTCTCATTCTGAAAAGATCTATCCTCTATCTCCAAAGAGAGAGTCAACGAACTGCTTTTTATTGAAAAGTTGCAGGTCTTCCATTCCCTCACCCAGTCCGATATATTTCACAGGAACTTTCAGTTGGTCGCTGATACCGATGACCACACCGCCACGAGCAGTTCCATCGAGTTTGGTAACCGCCATGCTGGTGATATTGGTGACCGCCGAGAATTGTTTAGCCTGTTCGAAAGCATTCTGTCCTGTGCTTCCGTCGAGTACGAGCAGCACTTCATCAGGAGCTTGTGGCAGCACCTTCTTCATCACATCCTTTATTTTCTTCAACTCGTTCATCAATCCCACCTTATTATGCAATCTTCCGGCGGTATCAATAATGACGACATCAGCCTGATTTGCTTTAGCCGAGCTCAAGGTATCAAAAGCGACAGAAGCCGGATCCGATCCCATCTGCTGCTTGACGACGGGCACCCCCACTCTCTCGCCCCAGATGCACAACTGCTCTACAGCAGCCGCTCTGAAAGTATCAGCTGCTCCGAGATAGACTTTTTTCCCAGCATTTTTGAACTGATATGCCAGTTTTCCGATGGTTGTTGTTTTTCCGACCCCATTCACTCCCACGACCAAGATCACATAAGGTTTGTGGTCAGCAGGCAGGTCCCAATCATCATTATCATCGCTATTGTTTTCAGCGAGCAGCGCAGCAATTTCTTCCCTCAAGATACTATTGAGTTCGGAAGTGGAGACGTATTTGTCACGTGCAACTCTCTCCTCGATTCGTTCGATGATTTTAATCGTTGTCTCTACGCCGACATCAGAAGTGATGAGCACCTCTTCCAATTCATCAAGCACATCATCATCGACCTTCGACTTACCCGCCACCAATTTAGTGATTTTGGAGAAGAAACTCTTCTGGGAGCGCTCCAGACCTTTGTCAAGCGTCTCTTTTTTCTTTTTATTAAAAATTCCAAATAAGCCCATACTACAATTTTTCTACAAAGTTAATGAATAATTTTCAAATCCTCCTCATATCGTCTGAAAAAACGGTAATCTCAATGCTGCAGATGCCTTATGATAGAGAAAACTTTAAGAAATCATTTTCCAGAAATGGATACAAACGACAAAAAGAGTGCCTGTTTCTAAGCACTCTTCCATTGTCATTTATAGAGGAAAATTATTTCTTAAAGAAATCCTGTACGGCCTCGTTGGGAACCATTTGCTCATCAAAGATGTAAGCACCTGTTTTGGGGCTTCTCACCATTTTGATTACTTTTGTGTAAGCGCGACCATCCTTTGAGCCTTCGTGGAGGGTAGCGACGGTTT
>CADCQC010000245.1 GCA_902803455.1 uncultured Prevotellaceae bacterium | reverse complement strand
GGTCACACGAATAGACATCCCCGTTATACTCCATGGCCATAGCGTTGCCACCTGTCTTGGCCATAGAACAGACTCCCGGTTCCACACCCAACCAGTTGGCGAGCGTGGCATCAAAAAGTTGCACGTAATAGTCGCCCACATCGTTAGCCACCCATTCATCAAAGATCGCGCAGAGAAATGATCCCCACTGCCGGGGCGATACCGACTCTGGTGTCATCACCAGCGCATCATCCTGTGTGAGACCCTCCAAGGGAGCCACCAGTCGGGGCAGCATTCTCTCCACAATGGGTGTGAACTGGATATAATGGCATCCGATGTCTTTGAAAAAATGATAAAAGTCTAATGGCTGTTCCGCATTGCGGCTGTTGACCACTGCCATGGCATTCCACTCTACCCCATAACGGTCGAGCAATGCGATACCGTCCATCACCCGTCGGAAGGATCCGTTTCCCCGCCGGTCTTTTCTGAAAACATCATGTATCTCCTGGGGGCCATCCACCGACACCCCCACCAGCCAATGATGCTGCCGTAAAAACTCACACCATTCCTCGGTGATCAGCGTGCCATTGGTCTGCAGGCAGTTATCGATCAGATGTCCAGCCGCATATTTGTGTTGCAGTCTGACAGCCTCTTGATAGAAAGACAACGGTCGCAGCATCGCCTCTCCACCATGCCAGGTGAAGAGCACCTCCCGTTGTGTCTGAGCCTCAATATACTGTCTGACAAACGTCTCCAACAGCGACTGACTCATGAGCATTCCACCAGCATGGGGATTGGGACTGCTTTTTTCCGGAGGATAGAGGCCGCTTTTTTCAAGATAATAACAATAGCGACACTCAAGATTACATTGAGCCCCAGCAGGTTTGGCCATCACATAAAGCGGGTGGGCAAAAGGTGAAACGACTTTACTCATCTTATACAAAATCCTTCTCAGTAAAAGTGTCTTAGAATGGCACTTGTCGGATTCCGACCGCTAAAATAGGGAAAAAAACTGAGATGCCCAAATATCAAGAAGGAAGTTGCGCTTGAGATGTGTTATCTCCATCACTTTTGGACGACCCTCAATCTGCCACGAGGAAGGCGCCAACTTACCTCCTCGTGTGGTGCCTGAGAACAATTGCCCGGGGAAGTTGAGGTGATGATGCACAAAAAGAATGTAAAAAAGACACTAAAAGTAAAAGATTGTAACGTATACACCTAATTTTGCTTACAAATAGAAAGAAAATTTAGCAAAATTGCATCAAATGTTAAATGTGTTTAATTTTTGAAAGAAAAAGAACAATCTGCTGAAAAATCACTTATATTTGTAATGTATTAGACATCATATCAGCTGTTCATCAAAAACTTACTATTATGACCGACATCAAGACACTTCAGAAACTGCTTCACTGTCTCGATGAATACATGAAACGGACAGGCAAGCGTGAGATCGACGAAATGGAGGCCAACATAGAATTGGCACGCGTCGGTTTGTTGAACGATGAGGCTCCACATCCGGGCCGTCCTCTCAGGGAAATATTGATGCGGCTGCGCGACAGCAATCATCTTCCTGAAAACATCAGGCAGATTTATGGGCAGTGGAAAATCCGCATCTCAAGCACCATTGCCAAGGCACCGATGTTCTTCCAGTTCCAGTGCGATTGAAGTGCTACTGATTGAAGTGACATTCTTGTATAAAGACAAAGGGGTTGATTCCTGTGAGCACGGGGATGAATCCCTTTCTTTTTTGTCTGGCATAAAGTCACCCTAAGAATATATTTGGATGATGGCTTGTGGATTTATCTCCGGCATATCCTTTTTCATCATCTACCATTACAGGCAATTACTTCACTTTGAGAATCGTATAACCCAAAGAATTCCATAAAAAAGCCAAAAGAATCAGGAATGTAAGCATAAGAATAGAGAAAAGATGAGTAACTTTGTCCACCCATCATTTTTAGAAAAGCCAAGTCATCATTTTAGTAAGTCCAAGAGTAACGACCCTAAAAAATGAGCACATCTACACATCACCTGACCACCACCCTACTTGACTGGTTCCGCCATTACGGGCGTGACCTGCCGTGGCGTAATACCCGTGACCCTTATGCTATCTGGCTATCGGAGATCATTCTCCAACAGACACGCGTGCAACAGGGAATGGCCTACTGGGAGCGCTTCATGCGCCATTGGCCCACCGTTGAGATGCTGGCAGACGCTACGGAAGATGAGGTGTTGAGAGAATGGCAAGGACTGGGCTACTACTCACGGGCCCGCAACCTGCACAAAGCAGCACAGCAGATCGTCACACTGGGGGCATTTCCAAGAACCATCGAGGATATCAAGAAACTGGCTGGAGTGGGCGACTATACCGCCGCAGCCATCGGAAGCATCGCTTTCGGACTGCCCGCTGCCGTGGTCGACGGTAATGTCTACCGTGTGCTGAGCCGCTATTTCGGCATCAGCACGCCCATCAACAGCACTGTAGGGAAAAAGGAATTCACCGCCTTGGCACAATCGCTGTTGCCGGATGATGAGGCCGCCGCCTTCAACCAAGCTATCATGGACTTTGGCGCTATCCAATGCACCCCTCAATCTCCACGATGTCTTGACTGTCCGCTTCAGGAATCATGTGCTGCCCACCACGAGGGACAGGTCGCCCTGCTGCCTGTAAAACTGAAAAAAACACAAGTGAAGACACGACGGCTCACCTACATCTATTTCAGATGTCATGGTCATACCGCCATCCATCGTCGTGGGGAAGGTGATATCTGGCAAGGATTGTGGGAACCCTATCTGATTGAGGACACGCCATGGAAAGATTTCGGTGGTCAACTTACCTTATTGCGTAAGGATGTCAGACATGTGCTCACCCACCGCGTGCTGCTCGCCGACTTTTATCTCTGCGAGACAAAAACCCTTCCGACGTTGCCACCTGACTACATCTGGATTGGTGAAGACGACATCGAGAGATATGCCCTTCCCCGACTGATAGAAATACTCCTTGAGAGTGTCTCACCAGCGGATTCATCCCATCTTCAGGGAAGGTCATGATGCTCAAAAGAATAGGCGTCAGATTTTTGCCAACGCCTGACGGATATCGTCAAGGATATCCTCCACATCCTCGATACCCACGGAAAGGCGGATCAGGTCGGGAGCCACACCAGCCTCCCTCAACTGCTCATCGCTAAGTTGGCGGTGTGTGTGACTGGCGGGATGAAGCACACAGGTGCGGGCATCTGCCACATGTGTCACAATATTGATCATCTCGAGCGAGTCCATCCATTTGATGGCCGTCTCGCGCGTTCCTTTCAATCCGAAGGCGATCACGCCACAAGAGCCGTTGGGCAGGTACTTCTGACCGAGAGCATAATGCTTATCATCGGGCAATCCGCAGTAGTGCACCCATGCCACCTTCGGTTCATCATGCAGGAACTCCGCCACCCGCTGAGCATTGCGGCAATGCTGCGCCATCCTCAGATGTAGGGTCTGCAGACCCATATTGAGCAAGAAAGAATTCTGTGGCGCGGGAATGCTGCCAAGGTCACGCATCAACTGCGCCACGAGTTTGGTGGTATATCCCATCTTGCCGAATGCCTTCACATAGGTCAGTCCGTGATAGGAATCGTCTGGTGTACACAGTCCCGGGAATTTCTCTGCGTGAGCCATCCAGTCAAACTGTCCGCTGTCGACCACGGCACCGCCCACCTGCGTGGCCATACCGTCCATGTATTTCGTCGTGGAGTGTGTGACTATGTCGGCCCCCCATTCAAACGGTCTGCAATTGATGGGAGTGGCGAAGGTGTTGTCGATGATGAGCGGCACTCCGTTACGGTGTGCGATCCGCGCAAACTTCTCGATGTCGAGCACGGCACATCCCGGGTTGGAGATTGTCTCTCCAAACAGTGCTTTGGTATTCGGTTTGAAAGCCGCCTGTATCTCATCCTCCGAAGCCTCTGGAGAGACAAACGTACAATCGATACCCAGTTTTTTCATGGTCACCCCGAAGAGGTTGAACGTACCGCCATAGATCTCATTCGACGTGACGATATGGTCGCCAGCCTCGCAGATATTAAACACCGCATAGAAATTGGCAGCCTGTCCGCTGGAAGTAAGCACACAGCCTACGCCCCCTTCCAGAGCGGCAATCTTAGCCGCTACGGCATCATTGGTGGGATTTTGCAGACGGGTATAGAAATAACCTTCCTTTTTCAGGTCAAACAACATAGCCATCTCATCGGAATCATCATATTTGAATGTAGTACTCTGGATGATAGGCAGTTCGATAGGTTCTCCGTTCTTGGGCTTATAGCCAGCCTGCACGCAAAGCGAGCCTCTTCTTAATTCTTTCTTCATTTTGATTAATAGTAGAATTTTGTTTTCAGAGTGCAAAGATAACCTATTTTGGCTGAAAAAGTGCCCCAAATATGCTGAAAAACAAAAGGTGGTCGAAAAAAGTCATGGAATTTTTCTTCAACAACTAAAAAACGGACATTCCCTCAAAAGGAAATACCCGTTATTGGTTGCGGAGGCAGGACTCGAACATGCGACCTCCAGGTTATGAGCCTGGCGAGCTACCAACTGCTCCACTCCGCGATGTTTTCTCAAATGCGGATGCAAAGGTATGACTATTTTTCGATATCACCAAATTTTTCAGCGATTTTTTTGCTTTTCCGCTTAAAAAAAGGATAAAAATGCAAAAAGATCCCCTAAATCACATCAACCACCAGTCCCTCATTGGCCAAAATGACATGTGGGAAGATGCTCTCCGCCTCATGGAGAAGGACAGACTCATCGTCGTAGCGGGCACTATAGTGCCCCAACATGAGTTGCCGGGCATGAGCATCACGCGCCACGGTAGCCGCTTCCGCCGCCGTACTATGGGCATACTTGGCAGCCTGAGGTTTGAGCGTCTCATCATAAGTGCTCTCGTGGTACAACAGGTTGACCCCTTGGATCAGTTGATGAAGTGTCGGGATATATCGCGTATCCGAGCAATAGGCATAGGAGCGCACCGGATCAGCAGCAATGACCAGTTGTTCGTGTGCGATCTGCTCTCCATCTTCAGTCACCCACCCTGCCCCATTCTTAATATTCATGATCTGGCTGACAGGAATATGGTAGAAATCCAGCATATCGCGGCGGATATGAGGCAAGGCAGGTTTCTCTGTGAAGAGGAAACCGCAGCATGGCACCCGATGCTCCAGCGGGATGGTGGACACTATGATGCTCTTATCCTCGTAGATGACCTCCTGCCGTGTGGTATCAATGGCATGAAACACCACCTCAAACCCCAGATCTGTCGCCCACATGTGCAACATCTGTTCGAGCATGGGCTGCAAATCCTCATGGGCATGCACCCGCAGCGGCGCCGTGCGTCCTGACAGTCCGAAGGAGCAGATCAGTCCGATCAGGCCAAAGCAATGGTCGCCGTGGAGATGGGAGATAAAGATATCAGACATTTTGGAGAACCTGACATGGCTCCGCCGCAACTGCACCTGCGTGCCCTCACCACAGTCGATCATCATCACCCGTCCTCTGATCTCCACCACCTGTGATGAAGCATAGTGCCTGACAGTGGGTTTGGCACTACCACATCCCAAAACATGCACCTTGAACGGTTCCATCTACAACTGGCGTTTATACGCGAAGATGCCTTTGTCGTTTTCGAGATAGAGGGAATCGGGCCCCAAGTTGAGGATGTCGAAAGTGTCTTTGGAGAGGATCAGTTTTCCGTTATAGATTTTCCAAGATGTGTAGGGATTGGACTCCGCAGAGACATTTGACTCCACGACGCCCCCATCCTTGATTTCGAAATTTTTGTCGAGGCTAGCCCATCGCCCCATGAGGGAGGTGATGTTGACCACCTTCTGCGCCACATTCTCCTCATTCCCCTTGATGCCGATGATCGCCACCCTGTCGCCGGTGAACATTCCACCCTGCACGTCGGCCTGTCCGTCGTCGGTACTCTCATACACGAAATCGATGGTATCGCCGTCACTGGTAAGCAATGTCACGGAGTTCATGGCAGCATCCACGCACTCTCCATATATCGTGCTGTCGGTTTCCGCCACGTTTTCAATATTGACAGTGGGGAGGTTGGTCTCCACCTTCGGTTTCTTGCATCCTGCGATGAGGAAAGCCACAAGACCTACAGTCAGTAATCCAAGTATTGTTTTCTTCATTGATAAAATTGGTTATATCTCGTCATTCTGTTGATTCTCAAGAGCTTTTGCCTCTTCCCAAAGAGCATCCATCTCTGCGAGTGTCATCTCAGTAAGCGGCTTTCCCATTCTGATGGAATGCTGCTCCACATAGTTGAACCTCCTGATAAACTTCTGGTTGGTCTTTTCCAAAGCATTGTCAGGATTGATTTTGTAGAGTCTCGCCGCATTGATGAGTGCGAAGAGGAAGTCGCCCATCTCCTCTGTCGACCGTTGCTTGTCGCCACGCTCCAGTTCGGCCTGCAGTTCGTCCAGTTCCTCTCTCACCTTTTTCCACACATCGCTGCGGTCCTCCCAATCGAAGCCCACGTTTCTGGCTTTCTCCTGTATCCTGTACGCCTTGATGATGGAAGGCAGCGCATTCGGCACGCCAGAGAGCACCATCTTGTTGCCATCCTTCTCCTTGAGCTTGATCTGTTCCCAATTCTCAAGCACCTTCTCTGCCGTTTCCGCCTTCTGCTGTCCATAGACATGGGGGTGGCGGAAGATCAGTTTATCTGCTTGCTTGTTGCACACGTCAGCCACATCAAAAGCCTCTTTTTCCTGTCCGATGAGCGAGTAGAAGAGCACGTGCATGAGCACGTCGCCCAGTTCCTTACAGATATTCTTGTTGTCGTCATTGATGAGCGCTTCACACAGTTCGAACGTCTCCTCGATGGTGTTGGGTCTCAAACTCTCATTGGTCTGTTTTCTATCCCACGGGCATTCCACCCTCAATCTGTCAAGCACGTCGAGCAAGCGCCCGAAAGCCTCCATTTTTTCTTCTCTTGTATGCATATTCTTTTCTCAAGCAGCCTATATTCATGTCTGTCCAAGCAGGGGATTGCCTATTGGCTGATCATTTTCAATAATTTCATGAGACTTGCCTCATCTGTCCAACTGAAGTCAGGCAAGATGATGGCCGTCTTCAGTTTCCGATATTTTTCCTTGTCGAGCGCACGGTATAGCTCCCTGTCGTGTGCCTGGATCACTTTCCCGTTAAGCACGAAATAGAAATGTTTAAAGATCGGCAATTGGAAATCCTCTTCAGTATTGAGATTGTTTACATTGGACTCAAGTCTCTCACTCGACAGGTCGATATGGGTGAAATTGACATTGTTCTGCAGGTTGCGCTTATAGGCATCCATGTCAATCAGTTCGATACAATAGAGGCTGTTTCCTCCGATGGAATCGACAAAATAAGCCAGTTTGTTCTCTATATTGACAAATTTTCTGTCATCGAAATCCACTTTGGCGATGATGTCCATTCTCGCCTCTTTGATTTCAGTACCTTGTAGATAAATCAATGCCGCATTTTTCATGAAGATGTTTGAATTAGCGGCTTTCACTGTCCTGCCATCATTAAGCGTCACCATAGCTGTTTTATTCTGAGGATACATGGTGACACTATACGTCTTGTTCTGTGCGAAGAGGTTCAATGCCATCAACGCAGCGATCAGAAAACTAAAAACTCTCATGACCATCAACTTTCAATTTATAGGAGAAATGATCACCCTCCAAGTCACCATCAAGGGCAACCCAGGTCTGTCAGCATGAATGAATGCAACTCCCCAGAAGGGTATTTATCGTTGCAAAAATACAAAAATAATCGTTGCCAAATCATAATCTGCTGAAAAAAATGATGGTGTTTTCATATCTTTCACAGACTTTCACAGACGATGGTCATCGTATTCATTATGAAGCCATCACCTCGAGCAGCGTTTCCACACCCCGTTTTGAAAGACGCAGTTCATATTTTGATCCATTTGCGGCGAGAAACAGACAGGTGTTGTTTTGTGAGTTAATTTTATAGACCATTTTTTTATTGATGATGTTTTTTCTGTCAACACGCAGGAAAAGTCCGCTTTTCAGCCGGCGTTCGATGGCCAACAGGCTCTCCATCACCATCACCTGATCGGTGGTAGTGACCACAACGGAATAGTTCCCATCAGACCTGATATACACGATATCTTCAACGGAAGCGAACAGGTGTCCTGTAGCTGTTCTGAACCAGCACTTTTCTGGCTGTTCCTCCTCGTCGTCAACATTCTGCTCCAGCAGTTTGACCACTTTTCCGATGGCCAGTTCCAGTTCATCTTGACCGATGGGTTTCAACAGATAGTCCACCGCCTGCAATTTGATGGCTCTCAGGAGATAGTCTCTCTCATTATAAGCCGTGGTGAAGATGACATAGGGCAGCGGCATGAGTGTTTTCAGTTCCTCCAGCAGTTGCATGGCATTTTGTCCTTGCAGTTGGATATCCAGGAAGATGAGCTGAGGTTTCAGGCGTAGAATGCTGCTGAGCGCCCTGCTGTAACTGTCGCAACTGTCCACCACCTCGATGATGGGATAAAAAGCCTCCAGTTTCTGCAGCAATGCCAGTCTTGGCAGGCGCTCATCTTCCACGACAATCGTACTGATATGATTGGTATTCATTACTTCATTAAATAGTATATTGATAGTCCTTGGGAATTTCCATCTCATAACGTGTGCCCAGAGGGCGTCCTTGCTCATCTTTCAGGTCGAATACCCGCTGACGGATATGCAAAGGATTCATCTGGTTGTGCAATTCCACCTGTTCTTGCAGGATAACGAGTCCCTTCTTGCTTGTTCCGGGGTTGGCTTTTGCCGCCGCTTCTCGTCCTATACCGTCATCGGTGACGGCCACTACCACCCATTCATGCCCATGTTCCTCTTTCCGGGATATTTTGATCTCTACTTTTCCTGGCGACTCCTTAGATGCGATCCCATGCTTGATGGCATTCTGGGAGTAGGTATGCAGCAACATATTGGGAAGCAATATACACGGGTCCACATCCTTGTCCACATCCACCTGATACGACAGTTTTTCCCCATATCGCATCTTCTCCAACTTCAGATAACTCTCCACATAGTCCACCTCCTCCTTCACCGAACGTGCGGGGCGGTCGATGTCGGCCAGGGTGGCGTTGGTGAATTTGGAATATAGACCCAGATAGTAGGACGCCTCCTTCACCGAATGGTTCATCACATAATACTCGATGCCAGAAAGCACATTGGAATTGAAATGAGGGATGGATTTCAGTCGG
>CADCQC010000244.1 GCA_902803455.1 uncultured Prevotellaceae bacterium | reverse complement strand
TCCGTCGTGTCGGCCATGCGTGGCGCCGTGCAGATGATCTCCTATGAGATCTCCCTCTGTCTCTGCCTCATTACAGCCGTCATCCTCACGGGTACCCTGCAGGTCAGCGGGATCGTCGAGGCACAGACCGGACCTTGGAACTGGCTCATCTTCAAGGGACATATCCCCGCTATCATCGCCTTCCTCGTATTCCTCGTGGCAGGTAATGCGGAAGCCAACCGTGGCCCGTTTGATATGGCTGAGGCAGAGAGTGAGTTGACGGCCGGCCACCATACAGAGTACTCAGGTATGGGATTCGGCTTCTTCTATCTGGCTGAGTTCCTCAACCTCTTCATCATCGCCGGTATCGCCACGACCGTCTTCCTTGGCGGGTGGGCACCTGTCAACATCGGCATCGCCGGTTTCGACAATGTGATGAACTATATCCCCGGCATCGTCTGGTTCCTGGGCAAGGCCTTCTTCGTGGTATGGCTGCTCATGTGGATCAAGTGGACGTTCCCCCGTCTGAGAATCGACCAGATCCTCAAACTGGAGTGGAAATACCTCATGCCGCTCGCTTTGATCAACCTCGTGCTGATGACGCTCGTGGTGGCATTCAACCTGCACTTCTAATCCCTATCAGATAAAAATAACAGAAAAATGAAGAACCAATCATATTTTGGCGGTATCGTGGAGGGCATGAAGACGTTGGCCATTGGCATGAAAGTCACTCTCAAGGAGTATTTCACGGCAAAGTCTACAGAGCAGTATCCCGAGAACCGTAAGACCACACTCCATGTGGCCAAGCGCCATCGCGGGCGCCTGGTGTTCAAGCGCACGGAGGATGGTGCCTACAAATGCACCGCTTGCACGCTGTGTGAGAAAGCATGCCCCAACGGCACGATCAAGATTGTGTCGGAGATGAGGACCGATGAGGCCACTGGAAAGAAGAAACGTGCCCTCCTCGACTATCAGTACGATCTGGGTGACTGCATGTTCTGCCAGTTGTGCACCAATGCGTGCAACTTCGACGCGATAGAGTTTACCAACGATTTTGAGAATGCGGTCTTCGACCGTGGCTCACTGGTCCTCCACCTTGACAAGGAGGTCTACCAGGGCGGGTCGCTGCCAGGTCTTATCGATGGCGGTGCACCTCTCACCATCGGAAAGTTCAACACCAAAACTAAGTAAAAGGAATATGGCTAATCAAGTAATGTTTTGCATCCTGGCCGTGGTCATCCTGGGATCGGCCATCTATAGCGTAGCAACCAAGAGCATCATGCGGGCAGCCACCTTCCTGCTCTTCGTCCTCTTTGGTGTGGCAGGCATCTATTTCCTGCTCGACTACACGTTCCTCGGCGCTGCACAGATCAGCATTTATGCCGGAGGTGTCACGATGATTTATATCTTTGCCATCCAACTGGTGTCCAAGCACTCGCTGCAAGGAATCACCGAACGGTTGCGTGGCAGCAAGATCGTCGCCGGTTGTCTGGCAGCCCTCGTGGGGTGTGCCATGGTGATGATCATCCTTCTCAAGCAAGATTTCGTCAGTAAGTCAATACCTAATGCGGAGGTACCGATGAAACTCGTCGGCGATACGCTCATGGGATCGGAGAAATACCAGTATGTGCTCGCATTCGAGTTCATCTCTGTCTTCCTCCTGGCTTGCATTATTGGTGGTATAGTTATCTCAAGAAAGGACAAGTAATATGATACCAGTAGAATATTTCCTCGTACTCAGCACGCTCTTGTTCTTTATCGGCGTGTTCGGATTTGTGACCCGTCGCAACCTGATTGCTATGCTCATCTCCATCGAACTTGTCCTGAATGCCGTCGACATCAACTTCACGGTGTTCAACCGTCTGCTTTACCCCGGACAACTCGAGGGCTTCTTCTTCACGCTGTTCTCTATCGGTGTAGCCGCCGCTGAGACAGCCGTCGCCGTGGCGATTATCATCAATGTTTACCGCAGGTTCCACAGTGACCAGGTCAACAGTATTGAAAACATGAGACTATAATTAAAATCATTCGAGAATCATGGATTACAGTTATGCTTTTCTGATACTTCTCCTGCCTGCACTGTCGTTCCTCATCTTGGGACTGTGCGGCATGAAGATGTCACATAAGGTGGCAGGACTGGTGGGCACCACTTCTCTGGCGCTGGTCACTATCCTGTCTTACGCCACCGCATTCACCTATTTCACTACCGACAGGCTGGCTGATGGCACCTATGCCACTTTCGTGCCCTACAATTTCACCTGGCTGCCGTTGGGCAACCTGCATTTCGACATGGGTATCTTGCTCGATCCTATCTCTGTGGTGATGCTTATCGTCATCTCCACCGTGAGTCTGATGGTGCATATTTACTCTTTCGGATACATGCACGGTGAGAAGGGTTTCCAGCGTTATTACGCTTTCCTGTCGCTTTTCACCATGTCGATGCTCGGACTGGTCGTGGCCACCAACATCTTCCAGATGTATCTCTTCTGGGAGTTGGTGGGTGTGAGCTCCTATCTGCTCATCGGCTTCTACTATCAGCTTCACACGGCCGTGGCAGCCTCCAAGAAGGCTTTCATCGTCACACGTTTTGCTGATATGTTCTTCCTTATCGGTATTCTCATCTTCGGATACTACACCGAGTCGTTTAGTTTCTCATTCGTGCCTCATGTGGAGATGGGAGCCGGCACCACACCGTTTATCGCTTGCAACACCGCCAAGGCAATGGCAGCAGCAGGTTTCATCCTGCCTACCGCCCTTGTGCTGATGTTCATCGGTGGTGCAGGTAAGAGTGCCATGTTCCCCCTGCATATCTGGTTGCCTGATGCCATGGAGGGTCCCACACCAGTGTCGGCGCTCATCCATGCTGCCACGATGGTGGTGGCAGGTGTCTTCCAGCTTGCACGTATGTTCCCGCTTTGGATTGAGTATGCGCCGCAGACCATGAGCATCGTCGTCTGGGTGGGTGTGTTCACCGCCTTCTATGCCGCTGCCGTGGCATGTGCCCAGAGTGATATCAAACGTGTGCTCGCTTTCTCCACCATCTCGCAGATCGCATTTATGATGGTGGCGCTCGGCGTCTGTCTGCCAGGGCATCACGGCGCTTTGTTTGATAATCATGCACAGTTGGGCTACATGGCGTCGATGTTCCATCTGTTCACCCACGCTATGTTCAAGGCTTGCTTGTTCCTCTGCGCTGGTTGTGTCATCCATGCCGTCCATTCCAATGAGATGGCGCTCATGGGTGGTCTGCGCAAATACATGCCCATCACCCATATCACCTTCCTCATCAGTTGTTTGGCCATTGCCGGTATCCCGTTCTTCTCGGGTTTCTGCTCCAAGGACGAGATCATCACGGCTTGCTTCGCCTACAGTCCTGTGGTGGGCTGGATTATGACAGGCATTGCCGCCATGACCGCTTTCTACATGTTCCGCCTCTACTATGGCATTTTCTGGGGCACCGAGAACAAGGAGGCCCACGAGCATCATACACCGC
>CADCQC010000243.1 GCA_902803455.1 uncultured Prevotellaceae bacterium | reverse complement strand
CTGCCAGTTGGGAGCACTGACGTCGATGGTTGCTTCCGCAAGCAGTTTCGGGTCTTTACCCCAACCTTGGGGCTCCACCAAAGCGATGCGCACGGGTTTGGCCTGTCCTTTCACCTGGCGCAGGAAAGCGGAGAAGTTGTATTTAGCGCCGGCCTGCACCTTGATGCCTGCGAAACCGTCGTTCTGGATACCAAAACCGGTCCATCCTTTAAAGTCGTAATAATGCCCCCCACGTTCGATGTTCAGACGCATATAGGTGGGATTGTTGGCGTGGATGGGCTGCTCGCTGCGGGGCTCAATAAATCCAAGTGAGTGGCCCGGGCGGATCATGCGCCATGCGGTGCCTGCTCCCCAACCGTCGCGTTCAGATGGACTAAACTCAAAAGAGCCGTTCTGGATCAGTTCGGCATACAGACCGCCCTCGGCAGCACTGCTGATGTCCTCAAAAAATATTCCTATCAATTCGTCGCTGATGGCTTTACCACCGGCAGGAGGTGTCACCGCTTTCTGAGCATGCACACCCATTGCGGCTGACAGAAGAAAGGCAAAAAGTGTTATACGTTTTTTCATGTAGATAATAGTTAGTGATGAATTAATGATGATGCGAAGATAATCATTATTCTTTAGAAACAGACCTTGAGGGTGGCTTTTTGATACAAAAAGCCTATTTCTTGAAACAAATGCGAGAACTGATGTTCTTGAATCCGTAATATATCTTTCAAAAAATCGTTATAATATTGAACATGAATATGCAGAAAAATGATATTACTTGATTTAATTGTCAATACTCCTGGAGAAGATGAGGCATTTTCAGAACTATCTGTAGATGATGATAGAATACCCAATTGGGCGGTCGGTGAAGATTCCATCCTGGGCCACCGCCCCATGTGGAATGATGAGTATCCCACCATCTGGGATGAGTTGGGCATCACCGACAACATGCTGCTGATAGGATCTATCGTTGCCGTTTTGTTGGCGTTGGGACTTTGCTTCTATTTCGTGAGGAGATACAGGAAGCGTCACCGTTGAGGTCCATCGGGTGTCATCCGGCGGCGGATGGCGGCAATCTTGTCGAGTCGCCCTAAAGAGTAGACACGACTGTGGCGGTCGACAAACTCAAACAGCGGTAGGGCGCGGGCCAGCAGTGTTTCGCCGATAGGGTGGGCACGGTAACTGGCTTCTGCATAATAGAGCTCGGCCAGCATCTCAAGCCGCTGCAGCTGTTGCTCCTCAGGATACTGTTGGGCGATGTGCGCTATGGCATCCTCAACGGTGGCATTTTGGTAAAACTCATACGAGCCAAGGTATTGGCGGTATAATTCCTGCACGGCCTTGCTGCGGTCTTCTATCTCGTTCTTTTCCAACGCACGGGCAAGAGCGGCGAAAAACTCACGGATCAGTCGGATGAAATAGTCTTGTTGTAACATGGGTGGGGAGGTTATGAGGTGGTTTCGATTCCTGAAAGGGTGGAAGGGTGGTTGATGTCGCTGATATAGTCGTAAAGACGTTTGTAGAAGGGATGTCGGGTCATGGTCTGGGTGTCACCGAGGATGATGAGTTTCATGCGTGCCCGGGTGATCGCCACATTCATGCGTCGCAGGTCACGCAAGAAACCGATCTGGCCTTCTGCGTTGGCTCTTACCAGCGAGATGAGGATGATGTCACGTTCCTGTCCTTGAAAGCCATCGACGGTGTTGACACTGATGAGATGTCGGAAAGGTTTGAAAAACGCATCTTTGCTGATCAGCCGCCGGAGATGTTGCACCTGTGCCCGATAGGGAGAGATGATGCCCACATCGATCCGTTCTTCAAGGATGCGCTGGTGGCTGACTTTGGTGAAATATTGTTTGAGGGTGGATAGGGTCAGTGCGGCCTCGGCTTTGTTGATCCGTCCGAAGGTCTCGCCGACGAATTCCTCCTGGCTGTCGAGCGTGGAGGTGTCTATCCATATCATGGGGTTGTCGTAGTCGAGAATGCCGCGGTGCTTGATGAGGGGCGCGCTCTCCAGTTGACCGTGGTAGAAATAGTCGGATGAGAAACGCATGATCTGTTCGTTCATACGATATTGCACGCTCAGCAGTGTCACCTCTTCCGGCTTGTTTTCCACGATGCGCTCCATCAGCGTCTTTCCCAAACCGCCTTTCAATGCAGCCATACTTTTCACGGTGGGTGGCAACTGACAATGGTCACCGGCAAGGATGACCCTCGATGATTTGCGGATCGGTATCCAACTGGCGGCTTCGAGAGCCTGGGCGGCCTCGTCGATAAACAGCGTGGCGAAATGTTGGCCGTCGAGTAAGCGGTTGGCGGCACCTGTCAGGGTGCTGGCGATGACACGGGCTTCGGAAAACAGTTGGCTGTGGATGCGTAACTCCAGTTCGATGGCGCGTGACTGCAGACGGTCTTTTTTCTGGTGATAACTGTCACCGCGGTGCCGCTGTTGGCGCAGTTCGCGGATGGCCTTGCGGATACTCCATAACTGGGGATAGTCGGGATGGGCTTCGAAACGGCGCTCATAGGTGAACGAGAGCATCTTGTCGTTGACACGCGTGGGGTTACCGATGCGGAGCACGGAGATGCCACGGTCGGTGAGTTGCTCGGAGATCCAGTCGACAGCCATATTGCTCTGGGCGCAGACCAGTACCTGGCTCTCACGACGAAGGGTCTCGCTGATGGCTTCCACAAGGGTGGTCGTCTTGCCGGTGCCGGGAGGGCCGTGCACCACCATCACATCCTTGGCACGCAGCACGTCGTTGACTGCATGCTCCTGACTGGCGTTGAGCCATGGAAAACGGAGGTCGCTGAAGGTGAAGTGGCCGGCGGGTGAATGGGAGTAAAAGAGGTCGCGAAGGTAGGCCAGACGGTTATCGCGGGCCTGCATCACCCTGTCGAGGGCGTCAAACATCAGTTGATAGGTGGTCTCGTCGAAGAACAGTTGCACACCCAGGTGCTCGCCATTCTGTATCTCCGCGACCATCCCGTTGTCGGCAACGATCACGACCATTCTGTCGCCATCGGCATAGTTGACGGTGCAGGTCTGTTTGAAGTAATGGATGGTCTGTCCGCCTTTGCCGTCATCGGTGATGCGGAAAAAGCACACCGGACGCCCATACTCAAAATTGTGTTCCACATCGGTGTCTTGCGTGCGGAACACTTCCACAACCAGTTGGTTGAGTGAATTGTAGTAAGAGCGTCCGCCACGGATGGGATACCATGCGTCACCACGCTTTACCTTACGCTGCAGACCAATGGCCTCTGTCTGACGGCGGTAGGCCTCCTTCTCGGTATGGTATT